>CAZHQU010000085.1:0-7551 GCA_964534245.1 uncultured Coprobacillus sp. | reverse complement strand
CAGCCTTATAGGCTGGTGAGAAAAACCACCCGTTTTACGGGTGGATTTTTATTTACTTATTTTTAATTTGTGATAAAATGTATTAGAGGTGATTAAAATGTTTTCTAAATATCATGGCTGTGGAAATGATTTTATTATTATGGAATACGTTGAGGGAGTAGATTATAATACATTATCAAGAGATATATGTAACAGGTTTACAGGTATTGGTGCTGATACATTTATTATGATTAAGAAGACAGATATGTTTGAAATATATTTCTATAATGCAGACGGAACACAAGCTCCTATGTGTGGAAACGGAATAAGATGTGCCGCCGCATATCTATATGATAATGATTTAATGAAAGAAGATGTGTATCAATTAAGAACATTATCTGGTATTCGTACAGTATATCGTGTTGGTAATGAATATTTAATTAATATGGGAAAACCAGATTTTTCTAAAGAAACATTATCAATTGAACCTAGCGTTAATGATAGTTATGAGTTATATGATTATAAATGTGAATTCAAAGGTAAAGAATATAATTTAAATGGAGTATTTATGACTACACATCATTTAGTCATCCCTGTTGATGATTTAGATATAACAGATGAAGTAGGTGAATACTTTTGTACACATCCAATGTTTTTAAAGATGATAAATGTGAATTTTGTAAAAGTTATTGATGAAAATACTATTACATTAAGGACATATGAAAGAGGTTGTGGATGGACAAAAGCTTGTGGAAGTGGATCATCTAGTTCAGTAGTGATTCTAAACAGAAAAGGATTAGTGAATAAAGAAGTAAAAGTATTATATCAATATGGTACTTTAACTATAAAATTGGTTGAAGGAGAAGTATTCATGCAAGGTCCTGCTGTTAGAATAGCTAATAAAATTAACTTTTTTCAATAATTTGTAATTTAATTTTAAGATTTAATTATAAAACGATTGAATAAATAAAATAAAAAGTGTATAATAGAAGTATCTTTAAGAATAAGGAGATTAAAAAATGAGTAAAATAGCGATTATTACTGATGTAAATGCCGGCCTAGATTACATAGGATATGATCCTCAAATTCCAACATTACGTTCAGTAATTAATTTTGGTGACGAACATTATGTTGATGGAACTGAAATTAAAGCAGATGAATTTTATAAAAGAATAGTAGAAGAAAAAGTTATACCTTCTACAAGTGCTCCAACAATCGGCGACGCAATGACAATTCTTGACAAACTAGTAGAAGAAAAATACACAGATGTAATATTATATTCAATTTCGTATCAAATGAGTTCAATAGGACAAATGGTTGAAACTTTAAGACCAGAATATGAAGATAAAATAAATATTCATGTAGTAAATACAAAAACAGCAGCAATCCCTCAGGGCTATATAGCTTTACAAGGAAAGAAAATGGCTGATGAAGGTAAGAGTGTGGAAGAAATTCTTAAGTATTCAGAATATTTAGTAAATCATAATAAAGTTTTATTTGTTGTTGATAACTTAATGTACTTAGTTAAAAATGGTAGATTAAGTGGCGCAAGTGGATTTGCTGGAACGTTATTAAAGATTAAACCAATTCTTACAATTACTGAAGAAGGTAAAATTGTTTCATTTGAAAAAGTTAAAACACATAGAAAATCAGTTGAAAGAGCAATTCAATTATTAGAAGAGTTTATTGGAGACTCTAAGAAAGGTAAAATCTATGTTGTTCATACGGTTAGAGATGAAGACGCAAAACAATTAGCTGAACATATGGCTAAGAAATATCCTAACTTTGATGTAGAAGTTCAAATGATTACTCCTGCTGTAGGAGCCCATATTGGATATGGTGTTTTAGGTTTAGTAGGATTTGTATTAGATAAATTTAACTAAAAGGATGCGAAAGCATCTTTTTTTGTCTTATATTTAATATAATATACTAGGTGATAAAATTGAAAGAAATATTATATAAAAATTATCAATTGTTTATAGCAATTATTAGTTTTATATTGTATTGGTTATTTGGAACAATAATGTCCTATGCAGTTATGATATTAACAGGGATAATAGTGTTCTGGGGAAAGATAACAGGGAGAATAGAACTTTATAATTTTGATTTACTTATATATATTATTTATACAATATATTCAATAATAGCACTGCTAGTAATAAAAATAGATACAGCGTCTTTATCGGTACTATTATTTGGTCTAATGATTATAACTTCATATGTAATAAACAAACGTATTAATATATAATATAACCATATTTAACTAGTATTTTACAAATGTATTAAAATATGATATAATATTAACAATTGCATATGATACGAGAGGTACGAAATAGAATGAGAACAAAAACATATAAATACGGATTAATTTGTTTATTATTAATATTAATGGTTATTTGTTTTATTGGATGTGGAAAATCTAATGTTATTGAAAAGAAATACATTGATGAAAAAGATATATTTAATCAAACTGAAGAATCATACTTAGTTTATTTTACAAATGATGAAGAAAAAGATTTAAATCTAATTGATACATATTGTAATTCAACTGAAAGAGGAAAAATAGAATACCCAATATATGTAGTCAAACTAAACGAAGATTCATTGATTTATCGTGACTATGATGGAATTGATGGAGAAGGAAGCACGGGTAACTCAAAAATATCAGATGCTTCTAAATATGAAGATTTATATATATCTAATATACCAACAGTTATTAAGGTGACTGATAATGCAAAATTAGTATGTGATAGTAATCAAGAAATTATTAATTATTTCAATGGATTAATTAGTCCATACGAAATAGATTATGATTTAGATGGTGGGAAATTTTCATCAAAAGTTAGTGATGAGTTTCATGAGACAGATACATACGAATTGCCAGTTCCAGAAAAAAAAGATTCTATATTCTTAGGATTTGTTGATGAAAACAATAATTATATCAATAAATTAGAACCAAAAGACTATAGTTTAAAAGCTGTATGGACTGAAAAATTTGAATATGAAACTATTAAAGATAGTGAAGTATTAACGAGAGAAGAAGATAATTATTTAGTATATGTTATGAAAGATAACTGTAGTTATTGTGAAAAGACAAAGGATAGTGTGTTAAGATATATTTATTTACAAAAGAATGTATATAAAGATGCTCCTAAATTATATGTTGTAAATATTACAGAATCCAAAATATTAAGCGAACCTACTCCCACTCTAATGGAAGTTCACACAGAAGGTAATGAAAGAGTGAGCAATTCGCTATGTGAAGGAGTAACAAAAGTAAAGAGTGAGTTAAATAAAATCCTAATTTCAGGAAAGAAAAATTACACTATTTCAGTTAATTATGGTGAAGAAACTAAGATGTATGAATTTACAGAATGGCAAGAACCAGTTTTACCAAATTACGAAAAAGAAGGTTTCATATTAATTGGCTATGAAGAAAATGGAAAATTTGTTGAAGAACTAAGTAAAAAAGATTATGCATTGGATGCTGTGTTTGTTGAAGAAAAGTATGAAACGATAAAAGATAATGAAATATTTAGTCAAAATGATAATCATTATCTTGTATACTTTTTAAGAGATGGATGTACATACTGTGATAAAATAAAAACTGATGTTATCAAATATCAATATTTAACATCTTTAGAAGAATACAGTAAATCATTAAAATTATACGTTATTAATTTGAAAACTGATGAATATGTATCGCCAATATTTAGAGATCACGAAAGCGGAAATAGTTTTGTTAACAATGTGACTATGTGGGATCAATTATATATATCATCAACGCCAACTCTTATAGAAGTTAAAAATGGAACATCATATTTGTTAGAAGTTGGATCTACTAAAGTAGTTAACGCTTTAGATAATTGTCTTGTTTCAAAGAATGAAGAATTCAACAATAAAACTTATACAATTTCATTTGATTTAGCATATGATACTGACGAAAAATTAGAAGATTTAAAATATTATGAGTGGCAAACAGCATCTAGTTTACCATCGCCAAATCGCGAAGGATACTTATTTATGGGATGGCTTTTAGATGAAACTGTAGTAACATCTATTTCTGGCAAAGATGCAACGTTAAAAGCAAAGTGGGTGTCAAGTGATTCCTATAAAGAAATAAATGATAATGAAGTGTTTAATCAAAAACCTAATAGATATTTAGTCTTTTTCAAAAAGGATGGATGTACTTATTGTGAACGTATTGAAAATGATATTTATAATTATGGTGCTAAAATACTAGAAGACGACTATAAAAACTCATTACAATTGTTTATAGTTAATCTTAAAACTGGAGGATATACTTCTTCAATAATTAGCAATAAAAACTATGATGATACACACGTTGATGGTGTAACAGATTGGAAAGACTTATATATTCCATCAACGCCAACTTTAATTGAAGTGTATGTTGAAAATGGAGTTAGTACTGCTAAGTTAGTTGCAATAGGATCAACTAAGATTCTAAAAGCTTTAGAAGATAATTTAGTAAAAAATGGAACACCAGTAGGTGAAAAGAAAAGTTATGAGATTGAAATTGATTATGGTTATGAAAATAAAATTGTAACTTTTGAAAAGTTTGAAAATAGTAATTTTGAATTACCAGTACTAAATAGAGATGGATATGTATTTGTAGGGTATGAAGAAAATGGTGAATTAGTTTCTGAAATTGGAAACAAAGATTACAAGCTAAAAGCCGTATGGAAAGGTATTGAAGATGTTATTATGATTGAAGATAAAGATATTTTTAATCTAAGTGAAAATGAATACTACGTACTATTTGTTGAAAAAGGATCTAACACTTATTCAACAATAATGGAACTTGCATTAAAATATCAATATAGTTTAAATCAAGAAATACCTCTATATGTTGTGAATGTAAAAGATTCAGAGATTTTTAGAGCTTATTCTGGAACTGATGGAGAAGGTTATAATAATAAGTTTTTCATAAAGAATGCGACTGCTTGGGATGAATTGTATGTTTATGCAACTCCTTCAATGATTAAAGTAACTAAAGGAGAAACTATAGCAGCTGTGTATTTAAACTGTCATTTAAAAGATGTAAAGAAATTCCTAGAAAACTTATTAAATTAAATAAAAAATAAATTTTAATTTTTTATTAACAAATAATGATAAATATGATATAATTAAGCGTAATACTATTTTTAGAAAGGAGCTGCAGATTTTTTCTGCAACATATTTATGAAAAAAATTTGTACATTTTTATTGATTTTAGTAGCTGTATTTTTAGTTGGTTGTGCAAAAACTCCAGGGACTGAAGTTTTCCGTTTTGAAGTTAGAGAACTAAACCTTACTGTTGGTGATCAAAAACAACTTGATTTAATTCTTGGTTCTCATGAAGGAGAAGCTGTAGTTTTCGAAATATTAAATGGTAGTACAGCTGTAAAAATCGTTGAAGAATATGAGGATGCTGTAGTAATTAAAGCTGTTGAAGCTGGTGAAACATCATTCAAAGCAATGCTTAAAGATTCTAATAACGTTAATGACGTAATTGTTATTAGTGTATCTAATCCTAAATCAAATTTAATTCAAGTATTACCAGAAGGTAATCCAACAACCATAGTATATATGGGTGAAACATTACAATTAACTGCTGTTGCTTCATCATTAACTGAAGGATATACACCTGATTGGGTATTTGAAACATCTAATAAGAGAATTGTAAGTATTAGTGAAAATGGTTTAGTAACATCTGTTGGTGTTGGGACTGCTTATATTACAGTATATGATGCAAAAGATCCTGAATTTGTTGCTAAGAAGATAATCAATGTATCATATCGTCCAACTAGTTATATTGAAGTTCCTGAAAAAACAGTAAATATTAAATCTGGTGAAGTTTATAAAGTTGAGGCAGTAGCATATGATGCTGAAGGAAGCAGTGAAAATGCAAGTCAAAATTTCACTTATAAATCAAGTAGAACTAATGTAGCTTCTGTTAACGCAGAAGGTCAAGTAACTGGTGTTGGTGCTGGTACAAGTGTAATTACAATTGAATCTTATAATGCTATTACAGCAACAACTGTAACAACAAAAGTTACTGTTAATGTAACTTACAGAACAGAAATCGAAAGAGATTCTATTACATTAGCAGTAGGTGATAGTGATACATTAACTAAATACTTCTGGGTTAAAGATTTAGAGGGATCAATTGTTTCTGGCGATGAAGGTGTAATTTCATTTGTTAACAATAGTCCAAAGAGAATTAAAGCTGAAAAAGTTGGTTCAGTAGTATTAAACTTAACTGCTGGCGATGTTTCAAAAGAAGTAACTATTAATGTTGTTGAATGCGTATCATCAAGTGAAGTATTATCCAAGAGTTCAGCAAAATTAACATGGACTGCATTAGAAGAAACTGATATGCAACATAAATTCACATTAACATTAAATGATGCTAATGGAGCATTAGATTATGAAGTATCTTCTTCAAATGAAAATATTGTTAAAATAGAAAAAACTGAAGAAGGATTAGTACTTACAGTATTTGTTGAAGGAATAGTTACTATCAAACTTACTAGTGGTGATTTCGTAAAAGAAACATTATTAACTATTGAATAGTTGTAATATAAAACATATAAAAAATAAAAAATGTTTAATGCTATAGGTTTATTCTATAGCATTTTAATTTTTTGCTTTATTAATAAAAGCAAAAGTGATATAATAATACAAGAAAATAACCATATACAAAAAATATAAATAAAGGAAGAACTCTATATGTATGATATTATAGTAATTGGTGGAGGTCATGCTGGAGTAGAAGCTGCTTTAGCAAGTGCTCGCTTAGGAAACAAAACATTAATGATAGTTGGCAATATTATGAAAATTGCTCGCATGCCTTGTAACCCTTCAATTGGTGGGCCAGCAAAGGGTATTTTAGTTCGTGAAATTGATGCATTAGGTGGAGAAATGGGAAAGGCTGCTGATGCAACATTATTACAAATGAAGATGTTAAATAGTTCAAAAGGACCTGCAGTTAGAGCGTTACGTGCTCAATCGGATAAAGTTAAATATCCTGAGTATATGAGAAATGTAGTAATGGACACTGAAAATTTAGATGTATTAGAAGTGTTAGTTAGAAGCCTAATAGTTGAAGGTAATCAAATTAAAGGGGTAGTGACTGAAAAGGAAGAAATAATGTGTAAATCAGTTATTATAGCAAGCGGTACATACTTAGATTCTAGAATATTAGTTGGTCATAAATTCTGGTCAAGTGGTCCTGAAAATGAAAAGACTACATCAGAACTATCAATTTGTTTAAAAGGGTTAGGATTTGATTTAATTAGACTTAAAACAGGAACACCTCCAAGAATCAAGCGTGATAGTATTGATTTTTCAAAAGCAAGACTAGAGCCAGGTGATAAAATTGAATATCATTTTAGTGATGAAACTGAATCAATACTTCCATATGAAAAACAAGTACCATGTTATTTAACAAGAACTACTGAAGAAACACATAAAGTTATTATGGATAATCTTCACCTTTCAGCAATGTATGGGGGAGTAGTAGAAGGAGTTGGTCCTAGATACTGTCCATCTATAGAAGATAAAGTAGTA
>CAZHQU010000084.1:0-7594 GCA_964534245.1 uncultured Coprobacillus sp. | reverse complement strand
TAATGGTTTTTAACTGTTATTTGAAAATTTTCTCAATTTATAGTATAATAAATATAAATATACTATGTAAATCTATATTTGTAATATGCTAATTAATTCTACATCTTCCAATAAAAATGGAAAAAAATTTCATTTAATAGGACTTTTTGTAAAAAAAATGTGTCTTATTAATGAAAGGATAAGTGGACATTATGAAATTAGTTAAAACACAAGTTTGTTTGTTCTTATATGAACAATTTATACGCAATGGCTATATAGATAGCTATGAAATTAAGAAGAAATTTGATTTAAGTGACAGGACTTTATTTCGATATATTAATGAAATAAGATGTTATTTATGTAATTTCTTTAAGGGTGAGGATATTGTTTTTTCTAGATTGGATAATAAATATTATTTAAAATCAATAGAAGAAAAAAAATAATGTAGCGACTGACAAAAAATGTCCTAATTGTGTAGTATAATATTAATATTATATGTATGGAGGTACTAAATGTCGAAACAAAGTTTAGCAGACCAAATCCGAAACAAAGATGAAAATGCATTTGATAAGTTATATGATGAATATAATAAGTTAGTTTTCTATGTTATTTATCAAATAGTGAAAGATAAAGAATCTACTAAAGATTTGGTTCAAGAAGTTTTTTTAACAATTTATGACAAAATTGATCAGTACAGTGGAGGAAATTTTAAGTATTGGATTTTACAAATTGCAAAGAATTTAGCAATAAATTATCATAATAGAGTTATAAGTAAAGATAACTTAATAGTAAAAGACGATGTTTATGTTGAGAATCTTGAAGATAAAAAGTCTAAAGGATTAGGAAAGTATGATGATATATTAAATAGATATTTTGAACAAGAGGAAAAAGATTTAATTGTTTATCATGTTGTATTTGGTTATACTTATCCAGAGCTTGCTGAAGTATTTGGTAGTAATGCTAAGGCTATTGGTAAGAAATGTCGTCGTTTATTGAATATTTTAAAGAATATTATAAAGGAGGATTAATTTATGAAAAAAGATATGAAAAAATTTAAAGATTTGTATCTTGATGAATTAACTTCTACTGATGATTTGAAAGAACAAATTAAGAATAAAATAGGAATTAAAAGAGAAGAAAAACCTATAAATGAAAGTAAAAATAGTTTCTTTGTAAATAAAAGAAAACCATTAATTTTCGGTGGTAGTTTCGTTTTATTAGTATTAATTGCTATTGTATCTGTTGTTTCTATTATTAGTTATAGAAATACTCCAGTTTATCAAGGTATGGATGCGGATAATATGCCGATTGTTAGAAATACAAATCGTAACATACGTTATAAAGATCATGAAGATTATACTAATAATAAATATGATGATAAATTTGATAAATTAGTTGAGGATGTAGAAACACAAATCGGAATTATTGTAGATGATAGAATTGTATGTTATGCCCAACCGGGTGAAACTATTATTATTACAGTACAAATCGATAACCCTAAGTTTTTTGAAATATTATCATTTACTTTAAATGGTACATTATATCAAACATATCAATTTGAAGATGGATCAGATTCTTCTCAAATCAAAGTTAAATTTACCGTTCAAGAAACTTCTGGGCTTCAAGAAATTACAATTGATGCAATCAAATATGTTGATGATACAACAATTAAAAATGTAAGATTTGGTGCTGAAAAAACTATTAAACTTGGTGTAACTTATCAAAATGTTCCTCAAGTTATAGGTGTTAACGAAATAAACAATGCATCTAATTATGCTATAAGTTTTACAGTAGATGATCTTGATCAACTAATTAATATTAATAATGGTTTAAATATTTATTTATTTGACCAAGAAACGCTAGTTTCATCAACTAAACTTAATCTTGGTATGAATTTAATTCCTTATTCTAATTTAAAATTAGGAACTACGTATGCATATGTTATAATGGGTGTTTATGATTTATATGATGGAGCTGGTAAAAAAGCATATGTTCTTCACCAAAATACGTTTACAACTCAAGAAGGGGTAACTTATAATACATTTGAATCAACTTATGATTCTATTAGTGTAACATATAATAAATTAGAAGGTGTTCAAACTTCAATAAGTGAAGTTAAAGTATATTTAGGAGATGAACTTGTTCAAACTATTACAGAAGGTTTAGATAACGTTGTAATTAATAATTTATTATCTAATAATGAATATCGTATTGATACAACATATAAGTATGTATTAACTGAAAATAATTCATTTGTTGAATACTCACAAACTATTAGTGATGTATATAAAACATTAGAAAGACCAATCCCTACATTAGGATTTGTTAATGAGTCTTTAACCCAAAATTCTATTTCCTTTGAATATAATATCCTTGATTCAACAACATTAGGTAAAATTACTAAGGTTGAAATGTATAACAAAGATGAATTAATACAAACCTATGAGGGAAGCGTAAGTTCATTTACAGAATTATTATCTGATAATGATTATAAATTTGTTGTTTCATATGAATATGATTTATTAGATGGTAATGGTGTTAATATAAGTACATTTGAAGTTACTTATCATACAATTAAGAAAACCGTTCCTACTGCAGTAATTACTCAAGCTGTTCCAATGTTTGGTAATTTATATGTATGGTTTGAAGTAGAAGATATTGATGGAATTATTGAAATTATTAGTGTTGATTTATTATCAAATAATGAAATTGTTAAATCAGTAACTGAATTTGCTAACTATAACGAAAATCCAAATAATAAAGGATTCTTCAGTGGCGACTTTATGCTTTCAGGCTTAGCAAGTGGCGAATATACTTTAGTAATAAAATATCAATATGATATGCATGATGGAAATCCTAAAGTTTTAGTTGATGAAAATCATCCGACAGCTGATAATAAGCTAGGTTTAACAGTTAATTAATCAAAGTTACATATAAATATGGGTTCTAAAAAGAGCCCATTCTTTGTTTATAGTATATACGAATTAATTAAAAAAACAATTAAATATAAAAAATATAATATATAAATACAATTATAAACTTAATAGCATAAAAATAGAAAGGAAAAATAATGAAATCAATAAATAAATTTTTAATAATTATATTAATATTTGTGTTTAGCTTTATTATCGGTTGTACTGGTGATGAAAAACAAGAATATAAAGTCGAGTTTTATTTTGAAAACTCATTATATGAAACTCAAACTGTTTTATCAGGTGATAGGATAACAAAGCCAATTGACCCTACATTAGATGATTTAATCTTTGATGGCTGGTATGTAGATGGTGAAAAATGGATGTTTACATCAGGTCTAGTTGTATCAGACATGAGATTAGATGCTATATTTACTGATGAATCTGGTAAAGTAGAAGAAGTTATCCCTGGTATTGAACCAGTATACCAAGGTATGAGTATTGTAAGTAATGAAGAACTTAATAGTGAAACCTATAAATTAAATTCTAGTTATAAAAACAGAAAGAATAATAAAAATTTTAAAGATTCAATTGATGATATTTTAGGTGTTATAACAACTGAAAAAGTTGAATATTTTGCATCTAAAGGTGAAAAATTCAATATTGTTGTGCATTTATATAATCCATCTAAATATGAAATCTTATCATTTACATTAAATGACTACAAATATCAATCATTTGAATTTAAAGAAGGATCAAATTCAGAACAATTGATTATTGAAGTTGATTCTGGATTTGTTTCAGGTTTAAAGGAATATACAATTGATGGAATCAAATATGTTGATGGAACATTAATTAAAGATGTTAAGATGGATGGCGAAAAAACTATTAAAGCAGGTATTACATATGATTTAGTGCCAACGGGAACAGTTTTAACTAGTGAAGTTGACACTACATCTTATAAATTAACTATAGATGTTAAAGATAGTAATAATTTAATTAATGCTTCAAATGGTATTCATATTTTCTTATTGGATGGAACAAATATTGTAAGTCAAAAAGCATTAAATCTTGGAATTAATACCATTGAATTTGTTAATTTATTAATGGGAACTGAATATACATACATGGTTGTGGGCATATACGATAGTTATTCTGGTACAGGAAAACGAGCTAATGAACTTGCTAGTGACACATTTAAAACAATTGATGGATATTTACTTAACACTTTAGAAGTTAAACAAGATAGTATTAAAATGAAACTTAATAAAGAAGATGAAACATCAAAGTTTAAGTCAATAGGTTTATATTTAGATGGTAAGTTAATCTCTGAAAAAGAATATAGTGAAGAATTATCGTTTGATAATTTATTAAGTAATACTAATTATGAAGTTATACTTAGATATGCTTATACAAATAATAATGCTGAAAGAGAAAATGAAGTATCATTAGACGTTCAAACAGCTTCCAAAGTATTACCAATTGTTAGTATTAATAGTTTACTATCTGACAAAAAAGAGATAAGTTATAAGTTTGAGGAAAGCGATATAGATAATACTAAGAAATACATAAACGTTTCTTTATATCAAGGTGTATATAACACTCAAACATTAAATACATTAGAAGGTAAATTTACAAGTTTATATTCAAATACTGAATATAAAGTAGTTTTATCATATGAATATGATTTAAATGATGGTAAAGGTACTCAACTAATTACTCAAGAATATGAACTAAGTACAAAAGAATCAAATACACCAATAATTGATATTACTTATTCATATACTGTTGATACATTAACTTTTAAATCAACTGTTACAGATGTTGATAGTAGTTTAAAAGATGTGACTTATAAGTTATATCAAGGAGAAGTTTTAGTAGGATCAACAACTGAAAAAGAATATTCATTTAATAACTTAAAATCTAATACAGAATATAAGTTAGTTGCTGATTATAACTATGATTTATTAGATGGTCAAGGAGTTATTAACAAAAAAGATGATTACTTAGTTATCTTAGGCAAAGAAGTTCCAGAATTTTCTTTAACTTCATACTTTATTTCTGATAGCACTATTGAATATAATTTATTAATCTCTGACCCTAATGCTAGTGGTAGACTTAATATGTTAGCACTATACCAAGGAAATAACTTTGTGTCTAGACTTGATGAAACAACATCAAAAATAGAAGATTTAAGCTCAAATACTGATTATGTTATTAAAGCTAATTATGTATATGACTTTGATGATGGTAATGGTAGTAGAGAAATTAATTATGAATATAAATTTAAAACATTAAAGAAAGATCCTACTATTGAACTAAGTACAAATAATATCACAAAAAATTCTATTGAATTTGTATATAATATTAATGATATTGATGATGCTTTAGAACTTACAAAACTTGAATTATTATCTAATGGAAATGTTGTTAAAGAATTTAATTCATTAAATCAAACAATGTTTGATGGTCTTTTAAGTGATAATCTATACACTTTAAAGGCAACATTTAATAAAGATTTAAATAGTGGAATTGATACTGTTGTAAAGACAATATCAATTAAAACATTAGCTTTAGAAAGACCAACAGTTGAAATTGAATTAGATTCAACAAAAACAAATGTGTCATACTCATATAGTATTAATGACCCAGACAATATTTGTACTGTAAAAAGTATTGATATTTATTATCAAGGATCAAAAGTAGAGCAATCAGCAACAGATAATATGTTCACTGGACTATATTCAAATTCAGATTATGAAGTAGTTGTAACATTATTATGTGATTACAAAAATGGAGCAGAAGCAAAAGAAGAATTATATAAACAAACTATAAAAACTGAAGCTTATGGAATTCCATCTATCGAAATTGATCTATCATCTACAGTAGATACAATAAATTACAACTTTATAGAAAATGATGCAAATGATTTACTAAAAGTAAATAAAATTAATGTGTATAAAGGTCAAGCATTAGTTAAGGAATTAACTAGCCTTGAAGATGGCAAGATCACTGAATTACTATCTAATACATTATATAGAGTAGAAGTAGTTTATGAATATGATTTAAATGATAATAATGGTAAACAAGTTTTAACTACTGAGAGAACATATTCGACTCTAGCCCATGATGTTCATGTAATTGGTTATTCTGTTCTTAATGCTGGCTCACCAAAAACAAATGAGGATATTAACTTAAATATCGAACTTGAAAATATAAGCAAAGTTACACTTGCATATGTCTTAGTTAATGGTGTAAAATATGAAATCGCAGGTGGTGATAAATATAATAACATAGTTGTTATTTTAAAAGCACCAAAGGAGAGCGGAACATTTAATATAGCAGTTGAAAAATTTGGATATATCTTAAATGGTGTTGAAGTAGAACAAACTATTGAAAATGTAAAAGATTTTGATGTTCAAATTATGTCTAGACTAGATATAATAAGTGCAAACACACTAGAAATGTCAAATGTTTTATCAAATAATAGCTATATTGGCTTAATGATAACAATCGATAATCCTTATAATTACACAATAGAAAAATTCGTTATTAATGGTACTGAACATAATGTTTATATGATTGATAGTAACCATATATATATACCATCATATCAAGTGATGTATAACTATGGTGTTGATATAACAAAAGTTATTTATAAAGATACAAGTGGAAATACTACATCAAGAAATTATAATTCATATAATGATTTAAAATTAACTGTTCTTGAAACAAATGCATTTAAAGTTCAACTAATACATACAGCTGAAGAATTATTAAATATTAAATCAGGTTATGCATATGAACTTGCTAATGATATAGATATGAGTGGATATGCTTGGGAACCATTTAATTTCAATGGATATTTTGATGGAAAAGGATATTCAATTAAGAATTTAAATGTAATTCATGAAAATGAATATGACCATACTAACTGTGGAATATTTAATATGTTAGGTGGAACATTTAAAAATGTTTACTTTGATAATTTATACATGTTCATTAAAACTAAATCATTAAATTGTAATTTGTTATATGGTGAAAGTGATAATTTATTAATTGAAAATGTATTATTTAATGGTAATGTAAATATTGATTGTGAATCTGATTTAAACTATAGTTTTAATATTCCTGAATCAAGTAGTTTATATATCGTCGATTCATTAATGGTTAATAATAAAACATATTTATATAATAATATAATAACAAAAGAAACATTTGAATCAAATGAATTTAAACAAAATACATTAGGCTGGGATTATACTTCTAAGAAATATGGATTATACAATGGTCTTCAATATAATATTTATGATAATAGTTATATATTTATTGTTGGGGTTGAAGAAGATTGTATTGATGTAAATATTCCTAAAACAATAGATAATTTACCTGTTGTAGGTATTTCAGATTTAGCATTTGCAAATACAAATATAAATAGTTTACAAATAAATGAAAATATATTGTATATTGGTAGTCAGTTCATTACAAACTGTGATAATCTAGAAACAATTATCATTGAGGGAAGTAATGTATCAAATAATTCGTTTTATTACAATCTATTTAATCAATGCGTTTTAAATAATGTTAAATATCTACACGTTAATTCACCTATAAAGAATATAGAACTTCAAATAGATAATTCTTATTTTAATGTAGATTCATTAGAAAAATTATATTTAGATGGATTGTATTGTTATTTACAT
>CAZHQU010000083.1:0-7598 GCA_964534245.1 uncultured Coprobacillus sp. | reverse complement strand
ATACAGATTAAGAATACAAACTTAGAATACGAATCTATAATACGAATCTATAATACAAATTTAGAAAGAGGTGTTTTTATGTCTAACAAAAATATCGGAATATTATATGACTTTGATAAAACATTGAGCCCAAAAGATATGCAAGAGTACGGATTTATTCCTAGTATTGGTTTAGAAAGCGATGAATTTTGGAAAATGTCCGATTCGCTATCAGTGAAACACAATATGGATAGAATTCTTTCTTATATGTATCTAATGATTAAACAAGCTAAAAAGAATGACGTCCCAATCACTAGAAAAGCTTTCAATGATTTAGGGAAAGATGTTGTTTTATTTGATGGTGTAGAAGAATGGTTTGATAGAATTAATGAATATGGTAATTCACTAGGATTTAATATTCATCATTTTATCCTATCTTCAGGCTTAAAAGAAATAATTGAAGGGACTCCTATATATGATAAATTTACTAATGTCTATGCATGTGAATTTCATTATAATGAAAAAGGCAATGCTGACTGGCCATTACAAGCAGTAAATTATACAACAAAAACTCAATTTATTTTTAGAATTTCAAAAGGTATCTTTACACTACATGATGATTATTCATTAAACTCAAAAGTTAATGATGAAGATAGATTTATTCCATATAAAAATATGGTATATATTGGTGATGGAATCACTGACGTTCCATGTATGAGCATAATCAAAGAACGTGGTGGGCACTCTATAGCAATATACCAAGATAAGGAATCTGAAGTTGCTAAAAAGTTAGTAAATGATAAGAGAATTAACTTCTTATGTAGGTCAGATTACTCTAAAGGTAAAGATGTGGAGAAAGCTGTTAAACTTATTTTAAGAAAAGTTCATATTAATAATGAAATTGATGAAGCCATTGAAGAACAAGCAAAAAGACTTAAATAAAAAACAAGACAACCTACTAGAGGTTGTCTTTTATTTTAGATTATCATAACAATTATTGAATGCCAAAATCAGCTAAGAAATTATCAGTAACATCTAATGTATCATCAAATGATGGATAATTGATTGTTGGAACATCTTTAGATATATTTAATTCGATAACTTCATTTAATTTATAAGCCATTTTAATTTGAGTTCCATCTTCAGCAGGTTGATTAATTTCTATATCACCTAATAATTCAACTTTGAATCCGCCATCATTATCATAGATAGTTACTTTAGATTGTAATGCATTAGCTTTGAATAATGTGCTAACCATTGAAAGCATAGTTGATAATTCTTCAATCATAGCATTTAATTCTTCTTCTACTAATTCTTCTTGAGATACTTTATCACCAGTTTCAACATTATAAATATTACCTGATTGAGAATAATATAATCCTTCTTCAACATATCCTATTTGTGGATTAGCAAAATCTTCAGAGATATTATGGAATACTTTCTTACCATCTTCAATTTGATACCATCCTTCTGGATCATAAGTAATAAAGATTTCTTCAAATGTTTCCCATAACATACTAGCTTCACCTAGTACTAATTTATAGTTATCATTAATATCAAATGCTGTACCATAAATATAATATGGAACATAATATCCAAGTTCAGTTATCATGCCATAATTAAATTCTGTATCTTCAGCATAGCTATGGAATACTCCATTAGTATCAGTCCATCCAGGTTCACCATATGTAAATACATTGCCTTCTTCATCAACATATTCTTCCATTGTTATACCTTGTTGTCCGCCAGCATAACCTAAGAACATAAGCATAACATCACCAAAAATATCTTTTGCATGATTTGTTACAAATTCAGCTAACTTGGAAATAAAGTTTTGGATTTGCGCATCAGTAATAGTGTAAGTAACTGTATCGCCTTCTTTTACTTCAGTTGGTTTTAATGTATCGAATAATGCTTTTAATGCAGTTTCTTGTTCAGCAGTTAATTCTAAATTAGTTAAAGCATCAAGTAAAACTTGTGAAGCAGAATTCATTTCAGGATTTTCTTCCATTTGTCCTTGTTGTTCTTCTAACATAGCAATATATTCTTTATAAACTTGAGTAAGTTTAGGCATAACTTTTGATAAATCAATTACTTCAATTTTATTACCAGGTTCATCAGCATATAATTTACTATCTTTTAGATAGAAGCTAATTTTTTCTTCTGAATCAACTTCAATAGGATTAGAAACAGCAAAAGTTAATGCAAGTTCTGATTGTTCTAACTTTAATAGATTGAAATTCTTAGCTTGAACATCTATTTTTACATCAACATTTTGTTTTTGAACTTCTGTACCCATTCCCATTTCTAAACTAGTTGATAATTTAAATGATGATGAAACATTAATAGTTTCCATTGATACACCATATAAAACAACTTCTTTTTCATCAGCTAAAGCATCAAATTTTTCAGTTAATGCTACATCTTTATACCAGCCTAAGAATTCTACATTTTCATCTAATTCAGGTGCTTTTGCAGCAAAGCCTGATTTTTTAACCATTTCATTGCTATAAGCTTGACCATTAATAATGTATTTAACAACAACACTGTCTTCAGCAACTTCTACATATTTACCATATAATGAAATTTCTGTATCATTAGATAATGCTTTAAATAATACAGTACATTCACTATCTTCATACCAACCCATGAATACTTTACCATCTTTTTCAGGAGTTTCAGGATAAACTAATGCTATTCCAGCACCTTCATATGTTTCTACTAATTCACCATCTACATAGAAACTAACTTTATAAGATTGAACTGGGTTAACAGGTTCTTTTACTTCTTCCCATTTTGCATATAATTTAACTGTTCCTTCTAAGCCTTCTAAGGAAACAAATTCTTTTGTAAAGTTTTCATCTAAATACCAACCCTTGAATTCAAATCCTTCTTTAACAGGATTTTCAGGTAATTTAAATTCACCTAATTTTTCAAGTTCTAATTCTACATTTACAATACTGCTTCCACCAGCAGTATCGAATTCAACAACTAATGTATCGCTTCCACATGCAACAAGCATAAACGATGCAATCATAGTTAAAATAAATACAAGAATTTTTTTCATAAATAATTCTCCCCTTTCATTAATATTATACAATATTTTTCAAAAAAATTCAATATTATTCACAAATTATATAATTAAAATTACAATTGTAATTCATCTTATATAAATTAAACTATATCATTTTTAAATTATTTGTCAATAAACTAAAAGATGAATTTTTAATATATAATTTATCTAATAATACAAAAAGCATTACAAAGATATGCTTTATAATGCTATTATTATTACGATTCTTTACTAATTAATATTGCTAATCCATTTAGCATTGTAATTACCCCAATGATAATAAATACTACATCAACAAATGCCCATCTAGAAATAATTAGTAAAATACCTAATATGACGGTTAATAATGGATAGCCAATTAATTGCATCTTTTTATAAAGTCCATCTACGTGCTCAGTTAGTTTGAAAGAAAAGATTAACTTTCTCACCGAATAAACTAATAATATTGCACCAAAAACGAGTAGACATGCTTCTAAAATAAACCAACCAAATACAATTATAAGCACACCAATGACAATTTGGATAACACCATTATTTATTTTATTTTTAGTTAAATCAATAATACCAAATACAATAGTAAGTAATCCTATTGCACTAATTAAGTATTGAATTAAATCTTTCTTAAAAATTATACATAAAACGCCTAATATAACTAATGATAAACCAGTAGATAATTTCTTCTTCATTATATTCACCAATATTCAAAATATGAAATTATTCTTTCTTAAATAAGTATTTATCTACTTTATCTTTAATATCAGCAGGGATACTTAAATCAAATGGAACATAATTTGATTTATCAATTTTTTCAACAAGTTTGATTAAATAATCACCAGTTTTTTCTAAATTCTTATAATCTAAATATTTAATCACATCATGTCGATTATGAATATATGCTGTACCATATGTTCCAAATCTAGTGATAGAGATTGCTGGAATGTTTTTATCAGCAAATGGCATATTATCACTAGAATAAATATCTCTCTTATATTCGGCTGGGAATCCAATTTCATTACCTAATGATTTACAATAAGCAACAATTTCATCATTACCAGTTACAATAACTCTATCAGTTCCTAATACAGGTCCAGCAACATCACAGTTAATGCTTAACTTAATATTCTTAAGTTCTTCTTCATGTTTTAAAACCCAGGCTTTACTTCCAAGTAAACCGCGTTCTTCACTTCCGCACCAAATAAATTTTAGTGTTCTCTTTGGTTTGTTTTCCATAAAGTATCTATATGCTTCCATATTAATAACTGAGCCTGCACCATTATCATAAACACCAGTACTATACTTAACTGAATCATAATGAGCAGTTAAAGTAATAATTTCTTCTGGTTTATCAGTGCCTTTAATTTCAGAAACTACATTATGAGACATTTTAGTGTAATCTTCTTGCACTAGTGTAAGTCTAACCTTAGTAGGTTCAGATAACACTAATTCCTCTGCATCTTGAACTAACATATTAACTCCAGGAATAATTCCATTAGTTCTATATTGTCTTCTTAGTTCAGGATAAGCAATATCTGAATCTTCTTTACTATCTTTTAAATCTCCATTAAAAGTAATAAAACCTACAGCCCCTGCAGCAATAAACTTTTTATATTGTCTTATAGAACCAGGATTAACTAAACATATTTTACCTTTAGCATTTTCAATATCAACAATTGAATCACTTGTTACATAATAAAATTCTGCTTCTAATCCTTCTTCAGGTGTAGATCCACTACCACCATAGCCAGTTACAAAATATTCTTTATATTCTGGTTCTAATACTTCAAATTTAGCAGCTTTTATATTATAAGCATCAACTTCAAATTCTTCAAGTTCAGCCATACCATTAACACTTTCAATTTCTGCTTTAAGTATATTAGCACATTTTAATTCTTCTGATGTTGCACTAACACGTTCAAATCCAATTCTATTTAATAAATCAAAAGCTCTTTTTCCGTTCATTACTATCCTCCTTATTAATAATTATATATCTATTATACTACAAAACAATCCAATTTTAAAGATAATATTTTAAAGATATATTTCCAAAATTTATAATTATGTTATTTTTTTATAAAATATGCTATAATTATATATCTAAATATATTTTACTAAATAGAGGTAACTAATTATGAAATGTTATGAAAGATTTTTAGAATATGTAAAATTTGACACTACTTCTGATCCATGTAGTAATACGCATCCATCAACTAATAAACAATTTGATTTATTAAACTATTTAAAAACAGAACTTATTAACTTAGGCTTAGCTAACATTTACTTATCTGATAAAGGTTATTTATACGCAACCCTTCCATCAAACACAACTAAATCTTATACAAAAATAGGTTTCATTGCTCATGTTGATACAAGTTGTGATTGTTCTGGAAAAAACATTAAACCTATCATTCATAAAAACTATGATGGTAATGATATTGTTTTGAATAAAGAACAAAACATTGTTTTAAAAGCGGAAAACTTCCCATTTTTAAAAAATAAAGTTGGTGAAGACTTAATCACAACTGATGGCACAACGTTACTTGGTGCTGATGATAAAGCTGGAATTGCGGAAATAATGTCTATGCTTGAATATTTAATCACTAATGACATTGAACATGGTGAAATAAAAGTAGCTTTTACGCCAGATGAAGAAATTGGTTATGGTGCTGACTATTTTGATGTTGATTTATTTGATTGCGAATACGCATATACTATTGATGGTGGTTTAATTAATGCCGTTGAGTATGAAAGTTTTAACGCAGCAAGCGCAGTTGTTACTGTTAATGGAGTAAACATTCACCCAGGTTCAGCAAAAGGCAAAATGATAAATAGTATTACTGTTGCTTATGAATTTAATTCGACGCTTCCAAAAGATGCAATTCCAGAAAAAACAGAAAATTATGAAGGCTTTAATCATTTAAATGAAATAAGTGGAAATGTTGAAAAGACAACTCTTAACTATATAATAAGAAATCATGATAAAACACTTTTTGAAATTCAAAAGAAGGATTTTATCAATATCCAAAAACAATTAAACGACAAATATGGATATAACATAATAGATTTAAACATTACAGATACATATTATAACATGGCTGAAGTATTAAAAGATAAAATGGAAATAGTCGAAAGAGCAATGAACTCAATTAGAAAACAAAACTTAAATCCCATATCAATACCAATTAGAGGCGGAACAGACGGATCAAAACTTTCATTTATGGGCTTACCTTGTCCTAACTTAGGTACTGGAGGATTTAACTGCCATGGTAGATTTGAGGGAGTATCAATTAATGATATGAATAAAATGGTTGATATTTTAGTTCAAATTGTAATTGACTTATTATATTAAAATAAAAAGACTGCACAAAGGAGTTCCATATAAGAGATTTTTTAGACGTTATAAAAGGATAGCGAATTTTCGCTATCCTTTACTTTTTGCGTTACAAAAACACACGACTTTCATTTGAAAGTATAGTGTGCTACACTAAAAAAATCTTTTTCACACTACATACAACTGTTCTACAAATTGAAAGTTGTCTATTGTTTGCCTTTTCTTTTCTTTAAAATCGGCTCGTCCGAAGAGCAAAGCCACGCACCGATAAGCATTATGCCGAGTGCAATAAAATAGGTGTATTGCGGAATATCTCTGAATATGATAAGTGACAAAAGTGTACCGATAAAAGGAGCTATGGAGTAATATGCACTTGTTCTCGCCGCACCGAGTAATCTTTGTGCGTAGACATAGGAAAAGATGCTTAGTCCGTATGCTACGCAACCTACTGCCAACACCGCAATTACGCTCCATAAAGTCGTGATTCTCTCGCCAATGCATAAACCTATTATAATAGAACCAAGTCCTGAAAATATGCCTTTTAGTAGCACGATTTCCAAGGGATCTTTCACCGAGAGTTTTCTCGTGCAGTTGTTTTCAATGCCCCAACAAACACATGCAAGAAGGATAAACAACGAGCCGAAGGAAAATTTAAGATTTGATAAATCTTCAATCGAAAGGAGCGCACAGGAAACTGTAACGAACAGAATACCAAACCACAATCTAGGGCTGATTCTCTCCTTAAACACAACCAATGCGATAAGTGCCGTTGCTACGATTTCAAAATTATTCAGAAGCGAGGCGTTTGCCGCAGAGGTATACGAAAGTCCAAATAGCAAAAAGATCGGTGCCGCAATATCAAGCATAATCATAGCCACCGTGTACGGTAAGTCAGCTTTCGTTATTTTTTCTTTAGCTCGTTCTATTTTTTTCAACGATCGAAGCAATGCTATCACACCCATTCCAAGTCCTGCGCCAATATATAAAAATCCTGCCATCAGCGTGGAAGGCATATAATCGAGCAACAGTTTTGAAAAAGGAGAGTTAATGGCATAGAGTGCTGCTGCCAATACAGCTAAAAATATTCCTGCATTTGTTGTTTTTTTCATAAGGGACCTCCTTTCAAATTCTTCTTTGTCATTGATTTTATTTTATCAAAAATATAGCTCTAGCGAAAATTTTTGTGATTTAGTTATCAAGCAAAAATTCTTGTGATAA
>CAZHQU010000082.1:2484-7600 GCA_964534245.1 uncultured Coprobacillus sp. | reverse complement strand
ATTTACATATATTATTTAATTTTTTTATATATAATAAAACAAAAAATAAAAAAATCTTGTAAAAACAAGACCTTGTAAAAAAGTAAAAGAATAAAAAAAATGGCGTCCCAGACAGGATTCGAACCTACGACACACGGCTTAGAAGGCCGTTGCTCTATCCAACTGAGCTACTGGGACATAATTTACCTTTATTAAATTTAGCATAGTAATTATACAACATAATTTAATAAATTGCAAGTAATTTTTGAATATTTTATTAAAATAAACCGGGAGTTCATTAAAAAAGTCTCCCGATTCATAATTATTTTGCAGATTTTTGCATTTGTTCATTGATGAATTGATTTTTATATAAGTTATAGTAATCACCTTTAAGTTTTAATAATTCTTTATGATTACCTTTTTCTTTAATCTTTCCATCTTCAATTACTAATATTAAATCTGAGTTAATGATTGTTGAAAGTCTGTGTGCTACAATGAATGTAGTTCTTCCTTCCATCATTTTGTCCATTGCTTCTTGAATTAATACTTCTGTTTGTGTATCTATTGATGATGTTGCTTCATCAAGGACTAAGATTTTTGGATCAATTAGCACTGCTCTAGCAAATGAGATTAATTGTCTTTGGCCAAGTGATAGTTTTGAGCCACCGTCACCTACTTCTGTATCATAACCTTTATCAAGTTTCATTATAAAGTCATGGGCACTTACTGCTTTTGCAGCAGCAATTATTTCTTCATCTGTCGCATCTAGTTTACTATATTTTATATTATCTTTAATTGTTCCAGTAAATAAATGTGGAGTTTGTAACACATAACCTAATTTTTCATGTAACCAGTTAATTGAACGTTTCTTGTAATCTACACCATCAATATAAATTGTTCCTGATGTTGGTTCATAGAATCTACATAATAAGTTAATAATTGTTGATTTACCAGATCCTGTTGCCCCAACTAAAGCTACACTTGTACCTTTCTTTATATCAATACTAAAATTATCAAGAACAACTTCTTTTTCGATATAACTAAAAGTAACATTTTCAAATTTAATATTACCTTCAATGTCTTCCCAGTTTTCTCTTTTTGGGTTTGTAATTGTTCCATATTTTTCTAGTACTTCAGGTGAGTCCACTACGTCTGATTTTGTCTCAATTAATCCAATAATTCTCTCAGCTGCTGCTTGAGCTTGTTGAAGTTCAGCTAATACACTTGAGATTTGTAATATTGGGTCAAAGAATAACTGAGTAAAGTTAACAAATAAATAAAGTACTGGAACAGTTATACCAATATTACCAATCACACCGAGTATTGAAGCCGATCCTGCTGTTAAAGTTAATGCTAAACCAATGTTAGATATAATTAATACAAGTGGCCATAGAATAGATGACCTAATAACTGCTCTAATAGAGTTTGCTCTCATATCAGTTGCTGTTTCGTTAAACTCTTTATATTTAGTATCTTCTAATACTAATGTTTTAGTGGTTTTTGATCCTTGAATACATTCATTTAAAGATCCTGTAATCTTAGAATTAATCTTTCTAACATTACGATATGCAACTAATATCTTCTTTCTAAAGTACATACAAATAACAAATAAAATTGGAGTTAATACTGTAATAATTAAAGCAAGTACTGGAGATACAAAGAATAATACAATAAGTATTGCTGTCATGGTTGTTAAGCCCCATACCATATCTACTAAGCCCCATGAAATTATCTCCGCAAGTTTTCTTGAATCACTCGTAAGTCTTGCCATTATCCATCCAGCCGCATTTTTATCATAATATGAAAGAGATAATTCTTGTAAATGCGTAAACGCTTCTTTTCTAATTTCAAATGATACTTCAGCTTCGATTTCTCCAGCTTTCTTTACAAATGAATAAATTGCAATCATGTATAGTAATGCTATTACAATATATATACCAATAAACACCCACATTAAATCATAATTTGGATTTTCACCAAAGAATGTTTCTAGTGCCTCAGAACTCACAATTGGAGTTACAACATCCAATCCAGCAAGTAATACCATATAAAGGGCAAGTGTTACTGCTCTTTTCTTAGATCTAAAAACTAATTTAAATATTTTTTTCCATACGGAAAAACTTATCTTCTCTTGAGATTCTAATTCTAATTCATCATTCATAATTATCACCTCTAATCTTCAACAGTTTTGTTAACAAGGTTAACAAATTCACTTTCTAAAGCCCCTTGAATATCCCATAAATCTTTGTATAAGCCTGGAATCTTTGAGAGTTCTTCATGTGTACCAATATTTGATACTTTTCCATCTTCAAATACAATAATCTTATCCGCTTCTTTTGCGGTTGTGATTCTATGAGTTATTATAATTGATGTTAAACTACCATCTTTTTGTTTTAAGGCATTTCTAATTTGTAAGTCTGTTTTTGTGTCTACAGCACTTAAACTATCATCAAAGATCATTATTGGCTTATTTAAAACAAGCATTCTTGAAATTGATAATCTTTGTTTTTGTCCACCAGATAATGTTACACCTTTTTCACCGACTAATGTATTATAACCTTTATCAAATGTTAAGATGTCTGAATGGATTGCGGCAGTTTTGGCGGCTTCATAAATCTTCTCTTTTGATACATTCTTTGTGGCGATAGCAATATTTTCAAATATTGATTTTTGATATAGGAATGGTTCTTGTAAGATTATTCCTACGTTTTCTCTTACCCATTTTTTATCAATATCTTTTAGTTCTACACCATCAAGTTTTATGCTTCCTTTAGTATACTCAAGCATTCTAACAAGTAAACTTGCTATTGTTGATTTACCTGAACCAGTCTTCCCAACAAAAGCGATTGTTTCTCCAGCTTTAATGTCAAAACTAATATTTGTAAATAAAAATTTATCTGTATCATCAAACTTAAATGAAACATTATTAAATTCAATATTACCTGTTATTTCAGGTTTCTCAGTTCCATTAATTACATATTCATCATCAATTGATAAAATTTCATCTATTCTTCTTGAAGCAACACTAGCTTTACCGAAATCACTAATAATTCTACCTAAGTTTCTGATTGGATAAACAAGCATTGAGATATATGAAATACAAGTAATTAAGTCACTTGAAGCTAAGCTTCCATCTTTTCCTAGATAAATACAGAAACCTATAGTTGCTGCATATTGAAGCATTACTAGTCCATCACTAAAGCCCCAGTACATACCCATTATCTTCGAAAGTTTTCTATTTTCAGTTGATAATGTTTCACTCTTTTCATTAAATCTATTTATCTCATAATCTTCTTTAGCAAATGCTTTTACTACTCGAACACCATTTACACTTTCCTCAAGAACTGATGTCATTTTAGCTTCATGCTCTTCAATTTCTTCAAACTTCTTACTTACAAATCTAAAAAAGAAAATTGAAGCAATTGTTGTAACTGGAATACATATAATTGTTATAAGCATTATTCTAACATCAATTCGAGCCATTTGAATTCCACCACTTAAAAGTGATACAAGAATATATAATATGTTTGGAAGTTGATTACTTACAAAAGCTCTAACTGTATCAATATCTGAAGTACATCTTTGAATTAAATCTCCTGAGTCAGCTGTGTTATGATAACTTGTTGGTAAGTCTTGTATCTTACTATATAGTTTTAGTCTCATATCTCTAGCAATGCTTTCAGAAAATCTACCTTTTAAATAACCATTACAGAACATAAGCACTCCTCTACACATTTGGAAAAGGGCTAATGTAATACATACAACAATGATGCATTTAATACCTGTATAATTTCCAAAGAATTCTAATATAAACTTTGGAAGAGTATTTTCATTGTTTGATGGTTGACCTAACATATCAAATATATATTTTATAAATTGTGGATTATATGATAGTGTTAGCGGCAAGATGATTACCATTAAAGCTATCAATAAAAATAAACCTAAGTGAGGTCTAATCCACTTAAATAATAATTTTACTTTCTTCATGATTCTTTACCTTCACTATTTTATATATTTAATCTCAATATTTATTTAATTTATCTAAACTATTTTTGTTCTTTAAGGATGTCATATAAAGTGACCATTCCTTCTAGCTTTTCACTTTTGTTTCCATTTTTAGTTAAAAATACTATTGAAATACGATTATCATTTTTATAATTATCTTCAAATAGTTTCTTAACATCTTCTACTTTCTCATCATATTTACAGAATCTGTAATGTTCTGATCCATCGCACTTTAAGCAAATATATTCTTTTATATCTTTAAAACATAACGTATCATCAATAAATTTGTTGTTCTTTACAACATAATTAAACAAAGATGATTTTGAAAATACCCCCACAACAACTCCATCTTCTAAAATTGGTATATGTGAGTATTTTCCATGGCTCATTTCTTTTATAGATTTTAATACATTATCTTCTAAGCTTCTATAATAAATATTTTCTATTTTTATCGCTACATCATAACATCTAGGAGGATTCTTCACCAGTTCAATTAATTCTTCAAGTACATTAATCATCTGTTTGCTTGGCGTCACAGCAAATTCACCATCAACTTTTGGTTCATGTTGTAAGAAGTTTCTTATTTCTCTACAATACGCTAACTTAACTTCATAACTAGCAAATTCTTTTCTTTTTTCTAAGTAAGCTATTGGACTTGCACTACTAGCTAGTTTAAACTTCCTTGAAACAAGCTCTTCTAATGTTTTGTACTTGTCTAAAAAGTCTTCTGTAAAGTCTTTATTAGAAACATTTACTTTTGATTTTTTAATAGTTTTATTTACTTTGTTATTTGTCATTTTATCCATCCTAACTAATATAATATATTGAGGTCTACTTATGATTAAAAATATTAGTCTTAAATCATCAGCACATTTTTATAAAACAATTAGTAAATTATTAACTATTATAATAATTACTTTAATAGTTTATTTTAGCTTGTTTCAATACAATATATTATATAATTCTATTTTTAAAGCATTAGATATATGGTTATATAAAGTATTTCCATCGCTTTTTTTATTCTATTTAATATCAACTTTATTAATCTCAACAAATATTATCAATTATTTATTAATTATATTTAAACCTTTAAAAGTGTTTCTAAAATTTGAAACTATTGAAGCTTTTAATC
>CAZHQU010000082.1:0-2474 GCA_964534245.1 uncultured Coprobacillus sp. | reverse complement strand
TCTCTTTTTTATTAGTATTTTTTTAGGCAACCCCTCAACAATAACCTTTATTAATGAGTATCATGAAAATAATATTATCACACACAATGATGCTCAAGCATTAACAAATAGTTCTTCTTTCATTAATCCTTTATTTGTTTTAGCTTTATTTGATAACAAAAATCTAGGGTTATTAGTTTATCTAGCACATTTAATATCAAATTTTCTAATTGCTGTATATCTTACTAATAAATATTCAAGACATAGTATTTGTTCTAAAAATAATACCTCTTCTAAATCTAATATTAATTTTTTTAGACAGATGAATAAATTCAGTTTAATAATTCTCAATATTGCTATTTACATTACAATATCAAATATATTTATAACCATTTCTAGATTAATTAACATACCTACAGTTTTTACATTATTTATTGAAGTATCGACTGGGGCTAATTTATCACTATCTAATTACCTTTATTTACTACCTTCAATTTTGTCTTTTAATGGATTATGTATTCATTTACAGGTTAAACAGTTTCTAAAGTTCTCTTATTATAAAGATTTTTTTATATTTAGAATTATTGCTTCTATAATCAGCTTTTGTTTATTTAATCTAATATTATTTTTTTTGTAATATGCATAATTCACTTGAAGCATGTGAATAGTTTTTATTTATTTTTAAATATTCTGTTTCTTCTGGTTTATAGTTTCCTCTGACGTATTGTGCTACTATAATTCCATATTCATTTAACATATCATTCTCAGTAATTGTTTGTATGATTTCATCGCATATATTCATTCTATAAGGAGGATCTAAGAAGATAATATCGAATTTTTGTCCTTCACTAATGAATTTCTTTAATGCAACTTGATAATCCATATTCATTACTCTAGTACTTGATTCTTCTTTTAAAGCTTTGATATTTGAATTTATTACTTTTGCTGCCGCATAACTTTTTTCAACTATATAAGCAGTACTAGCACCTCTTGATATTGATTCGAGTGATAAAGCTCCGCTTCCACCAAATAAGTCTAAAACTACATCACCATCAAAGTAAGGACCAATTGTATTAAATACTGATTCTTTCATTCTATCAGTCATTGGTCTAGTATTTAATCCTTCTAATGTATTTAGTGTTCTACTTTTATGTTTTCCTGATATTATTCTCAATGTGTTTCTCCTAATTCTATTTTATGTTTTTATTTTTAAATAAAATTTTTTGTAATTAAAATTTTAAAATTTTAATTTATTTATGTATATAATTTTAAATTTGAGTAAAAATATAATTGCAAGCAATAATTGCTTGCGAGAAGAATCCCTATTCTTCTATCATACTTCTCCTCTCCCTTTCACATATATATCAATTTGTAAAAATAGAGTTATATCCTAACTCTATTTTTCTTTTTTATTATGAATAATTTATTGACTAAATTAAATAAAGCCGCCTTGTTCAGATGAAGTTTTCTCAATATAATAGAAATCTTCTTTTTCGTCATACTTTACAGTATAAGATTTATTCATAATTTGAAAATCAGGATAATTTAAACCTTTCTCTTCAGCTGATGTATAGTGCATTATCATTGTATTACCTTCGTAATCAGTACCACCTAACTCCAAAGGTCTAATGAATGCTACTACCCAGCCTACTTGATTGTTTTTATTATAATCACTTTTCTTTATCTTTCTTCCAGTAAAATCATAACCATATTCTTTGTCTTGCATTATATACTTCCACATTTCTAAAGCTTGCGATTTGTCCATAAGTTTTCTCCTCTTATTATTTATTATCAATGGGTTTTATTCATTCTCGCAATCTTTAAAGTATTTAACTAAAAGATTCCAAGAGTTTCCGCTAAAGTCTTCAATAAAGTATCTATCTGTAGAATTCAATTCTACACTTTTATCACCAATCGTATCTTCATTGTGCCCAAATAATACTAAAGATGGTTCTTCTAAAATTGATTTGTCAATTTCTTTAAATATTTTTTGTTCTTCTTTTTCTAAGTATACTGGATCTAGTACATAAATTGCTTGTTCTTCGCTAGAACCATTTTTTATATTTTCTTCGTTCATTTGAGTAACAATTTCATTAACACAATATATATAATAATTTGCTTCATGTTGAGTATTATTTATGACTAAAACTTGGAAAGTTTCTTTATTATCTATTTTAGCAACTAATTCTTCATAATCTAACATTTCAAATACATTTTCATTTGTAATTGAATTGTATTTTCGAGCTATCATATTTTTGTCTCCACCAGTACCAATACTAAATATAATTATTAATAAAATTAATAAGCCACCAACGCTAAATAATATTGTGTGGAAAATTTTTTCACCTTTACTAAGAGGTTCTTTTTCTATAACTTCTTTAGTTTCTTTTTTATCTGTTTCATCTATATTTTTTGATAATTTATTTTTATTTTTTTTGCTCATGATTAAGTCTCCTTTTTTCAATAATAATTATACTATAAAATCAAAAAAGGTT
>CAZHQU010000081.1:0-7669 GCA_964534245.1 uncultured Coprobacillus sp. | reverse complement strand
GCATAAATAAATATTTAATAATAATATAAATATATTTGACAAATGGTTTAAATAATAATATAATTATATTGTCATTTAGACTGATATGAATATCATAGTTTATGGTTGCCATATCACCCTCGGTAGCTGCAATGTTATCGAGTTTTTTTATATATGGAGATGAATAAGGAATTATATGACAAAAGAAGAATTAAAAGAAAAATTAGAAAATGAATTAACTAAAAAAATTAGAAAAAGAAGAATAATTATTGGTAGTGTTTTTATCGTATTTTTAGTAATCGGAATACTTTTTATAGTTTTAAGAGAATCAAGTAAAGAGATAATTATTCATGGAGATATTTTCAAATGGGAACAAGTAGTTTATAAGCATGATTATTTGTTTTTTATATTAACTGGTTTTCTTGGAGCAGTCTTTGCATTTTGTGTTTTGTTTGGTGATTTTCTTGGTTCAAGGTTTGAAACAACAAAGGTAAATGGACATTACTTAACTATATATAGAGGAATATTTGAAAGTATCGTATACATTAATGGGGAAGAAAAAGAAAGATTAGTGATTACAAACTTTTCAAATGTAATTGAAACAAAACTACCTGATGGAGTAAAAGTTATAATAGCTTTTAGTAGAAGTGTACTATTCACAGCGCATATTTCTTTCTCAGATAATAATAAGTCAATAGAAATATAAATGGAGACTAATTATGAAATATAAAAATGTATATTTTATTAATGGTACAGCTTATGCAGGCAAGTCAACAATGGTAAAGATGCTTGCTGAAAAGTACAATGGAATATTATGTGAAGAAAACTATCATGATAGATTAAGTGATACATTAGATACTAAAGAGTTTCCAGGATTATGCTATACAAGAGACCTAAAAGATTGGAGCCATTTCATTAGAAGAACTCCTGATGAATATGAAAACTGGATTAAAACTACTTCAAAAGAATGTGAAAAGCTAGAACTAATTATTCTTGAAGATTTAATTAAAGAGAATAAAAAGATATTTGTTGATACAAATGTTTCTATTGAAACATTAATGAAAATAACTGACAAAGAACATGTATTAATAATGTTGGCTGATCCTAGCATATCAGTTAATAGATTCTTTGAAAGACCTGATAGAGAAAAACAATTCTTATATCAACTTTTAATGAAAGAAGAAAATCCTACTAAAGCATTAGATAACTTTAAAAAGTGTTTAGAAAGAATAAATAATGAAGAATCTTATAATAAGTTTTTAAATAGTGGATTTAATGTCATTATAAGAGATGAATCAAGAACTATTGAAGAAACATTAGAACTAGTTGAAAAATTATTTAATTTGAAATAATAATTTAGTACTTGAAAATGGTGATTAAATGAAAAATAGAGATGAAATTCTTAATAAAGTATATAAACTACTTCTAGCATATAAACAAGGGGACTTAGGTGGTGAAAAAATGCCAGAAGATGAGAATCCAAATTTAGACAAAGGCTCTGAATTAAATTATATGTATTTTACATTACCAATGGCTTTAAATTATCAAAGAAATTCATATGTGTTATGGGAAAATGCTAATAGAACGTATGCTGACAAAGATACAAATAAAGTATTTGATAGCAGATTAGTTTGTTTAATGTCAGAAGAACTTTTGAAAGATTATCTTCTTAAATATAAAGTTGCATTACAACCAAATAAACATCCTAAAATATGGAGAAGATTATGTGAGACAATTGAACATAAGTTTAACGGAGATATTCGAAATCTATTTATTGAAAATGATTATTCAATTAAAAAGATAAAAGAATATATACAAAGAAATAAAAAAGATTTTCCATATTTAAGTGGAAATAAAATTTGCAATTATTGGTTATATGTAATTGGACAATATACAGATATTAAATTTATAGATACAGAGCATATTACAGTGGCACCAGATACTCATGTAATACAAGCAAGTCAAAAATTTGGAGTTATTACTTCTGATGAAGCACAATCAAATAATGTTCAAGAGTTAGTTTGTGGGAGATGGAAAGATATACTTGAAGGTACTGGGATAAAACCTATAGACGTTCATACACCTATGTGGTTATGGAGTAGAGGCAAATTTAAAGTAAATATTATATAAGTTTATAATGAATAATGTCATCGAAGAACAAGTGTCTTAGCACTTAAAGTTGATTGGGTTTCGAGTGAGTTCGGATATTACCAAAGGTAGTACTCCGACTTTTTTATTAATAATGAAAAGGAGAAAAATATAATTAAATAGTTGTAGATGGATTTGGTGGAGATAGAAAGTTCACAATCAAGAAATTGAGGAATTATTAATTAAATTAACAGCACATCACATAATATAATAGATGATTGACATTTATTAGGTATTTGATTATAATCTAATTATAATAACATAATTAAGGTAGTGTCAAAATATTTATGAAAGTATGAAACTAAGCTATTTCTAATAGTTTACACCATTTATATGGCATTAAGTTAATTTCTTTTAATTCCTCTATTTCTATTGGTGTTTTCTGTTCTAATGCTGAGTGTTTTCTTAAGAAATTATAAAAACAAACAAATAAGACAATGTATATATTGGCTCCTCTAAGAGTCGTATATCCATTTGTTCCATAGTAATTAAATTTATAAGTTCTATTTAGTCTTTCTTCGGTTTGTTTAAAATGTCTATATTTTCTTGAGTTTTCATCTTTATTTTTGATACCGATGAGTTGATACAAATCGAAATTAATATCATTCATTGAGAAGAAGACTTGTGCAGAATTATAAATAGGATTACCATCTGTTATAATTTTCATTGTTTCTGGTAATACTTTATATTTGTTAAAAGACTGATATAAAGCGGTAACAGCACATTGAGTATCTCTATTAGAAAAAATTCTATATGATGTTATGATTTTCTTTTCTGTATCAGAAAAGAAAAATACATAATTAGTTTTTCCTAATACTTTAATGTAAGTTTCATCACCAGTTAAAGTGTCAGAAAGATCATATTCATATGTTTCATTGAGCTTTTCAATAATTTTGGCGGCTGCCTCAGCATAATTAACAATTGTTTGATGAGATATTTTAATGCCATGTACTTCTTCAAGAATTTGAGACGTTTTACGACTTGAAAGTCCATAATTAACATAATATGTTAATATTAGTCCTAAAGTGTATTTTGAATGATGTATTTTATTAATATCGATTTTAGAGTTAATATTGTATGAATTATTTGATTTTATTTGATTAAATGTAAAATTAAATAGTCTGAAAGTATAACGAAGTTTATAACTATTTGTGTTTGTTCTTAGATGTTCAGCTTCACCATTTTTAAGTGATTTTAAATTATTTAAATAAAATGGGCATTCTTTATTACGACATATAAGTACAGAATAATTATTTCGTTCATGATTAAGAGTTAATTTGGTTGAACAATGAGGACAATGATGAGTAATTTCCTCATAATAATTAGGTTTAATAGTAAATAAGCTTTCACAACATTTGCATTTATATTGTTTCCCTTTTGAATTAGAATAAATATATTCATTTGGTGCACCACAAAAAGGACAGCAATCAGTATAATCTAATGGCTGTCTTCGCTTGATAGGTTTAATATCTTTAGATTTAATAATATCATCAAAAGATAGTTGAACTGAAGTATCTGTATTATTTATAACAATCGGAGGTTCATCAATAATAAAATTTGCATATGGAATTTGTTTGGAAGGATAATGTTTATTGGAGGTTTCTTTCTTAGCTTGAGTAGCAATAGGGTCTAATTTTTCTAAAAGCGCAGAAGAAGTCGACATAACATTATTAACTAGGTCAGAAATTTCAGGATTATTAATCATTTCTTTTAATTCGTTAGAAATATCTTCCTTAATTAACAAAGGTTCGATATTTGAAGTGATTAAATAAAAAATTGTTGATAAACTATTTAAATTTTTAATTAATTGTGATATAATTTCCATAGTAGATATTCCTTTCTGTGGTTGTTTCGTCGCAATTATTATAGCAAGGATATCTACTTTTTCAATTATGAGAAAAGGATATGAATATATATTAATAAAAAAATAGTAGTGTCTATTATAACAAAATTTGACACTACCATAGTATAAGGAGGAAATATATGGCTATTTTAGCATTTATTCCAATACTAATTACATTAGTGTTGATGATGGTTTTTAACTGGAAAGCAAAATGGTGTTTATTAATATCTTGGATAGTTGCGGGGGTATTTGCATTATTATTTTGGAATATAGATTTAAAAGCAGTTTTTGCTAGTTCATTATTTGGAATGTTAAGTTCTATTGACGTTCTAATAATAATAACAGGAGCTATTCTATTAATGAATACACTAAAATCAAGTGGAGCAACAGCAAGTATAAATAAAGGATTTATGAATATTTCTCCTGACAAAAGAGTTCAAGCTTGTATAATAGGATTTTCATTTTGTTCATTTATTGAAGCGGCAGCTGGTTTTGGAACACCTGCAGCTTTGGCAGGACCACTTATGGTTAGTTTAGGATTTCCACCTCTTGCTGCAGCAATGATTGCACTAGTTTTTGACTCTGCAGCAGTGTCATTTGGAGCTGTTGGCACACCAGTTACATCTGCATTACAATCGTTGGGATTATCAGGAAACGAAGAGTTTATTTTTAATTTTTCATTTTGGACAGCATTACCTCATGCAATAGTAAGTGTATTCTTGCCACTAATTGTATTAATGATGACTACAAAATTATTTAGTAAAGAAAAATCATTTAAACCAGCATTGGAAGCTGCACCATTTGCAATATTTACAGGATTATCGTTTGCAATACCTATGTTACTTGTGACAGTTACAATTGGATATGAATTTGCATCCCTAATTGGAGCGTTAGTGTCTATTGCGGCGACAGTCTTAGCTGCAAAAAACAATTTTCTTGTACCAAAGAAAGTATGGACATTTGGTGATGAAAAAGAATGGGATAAAGACTGGTTAGCTACAAGTGAAGTAACAGAAGTAGCAGAATCAAAAATGCCACTTTTAAAAGCCTGGCTTCCATATTTATTAGTTGCTTTAGTTCTGATATTAACAAGAATTCCTCAATTAGGAATTAAAGAGTTCTTAACAACAAACGTTCCATTTGTAATTAGTATAGATAATTTATTTGGATTTGATAATCTTGATTGGAGTTTAAAATGGGCATATTTACCTGGAACATTCTTTATTATAATAGCAATAGTAACAAACTTTATTCATAAAATGGATAAAGAGAAAATTAAAAAATCATGGAGAAGTACCTTAAAACAAGTTGGTGGAGCATCCCTTGCTTTGTTATTTGGTCTAGCATTAGTAGAAATACTTAAATTCAAGAATGATGAAGGAATAAGTATGATGGTAGAAATGGCTAATGCATTATCAAAAGTAGGAAAAGGTGTTTATATTTTAATAGCTCCGTTTATAGGTGTATTAGGAGCATTTGTCTCAGGCTCAGCTACAATCTCAATGAACTTATTCTCTAACTTACAGTATGATACCGCAACAGTACTTGAACTTCCTGTAGCATATGTACTAGCAATGCAATGCGTTGGAGCTGCAATTGGAAATATGGTATGCATTAATAATGCTGTTGCCGCAAGTGCAACTATTGGAACCGTTGGTAAAGAGGGAAAATTAATTAAAATGAATGTTATTCCAATGCTCATTTATGTTTTAATAACCTGTCTTATTTTCTATATTGTTATATATTTACTATAGTGTATATATTTAATAAGGTTATTAATTATAGTTATATAATAAGTTACTCAGTTAATATAAAAGTTAACTGAGTTTTAATTTTTTTAAGTAATTTTTAATTAAAAATTATTGACAAAAATACACTGGAGTATTAAAATAAATCGTTATTTTTTTATATAAAGGAGTTCTATGAAAGATCAAACAAAAACACCATATTTTGATGAGATGAAGGCATACTGTGAACTTGATCATGTTCCTCTCGATGTTCCTGGTCATCATATGGGTTGTCAAGAAGATGAATTAAAAGAGTTTTTGGGTCCTTTAGTATATCGTTTTGATGCTAATTCACCACGTTGTATTGATAATTTAAATCATCCTAGTGGAGCGCTACAAGAAGCCATGAATTTAATGGCAGATGCTTATGAAGCAAAGCATGCATATTATTTAATTAATGGAACTAGTAGTGGTATAATTGCAATGATACTTGCAACATGTTCAGACAATGATAAAATTATTTTACCTCGAAATAGTCATAAATCAGCAATTGGAGCATTGACGCTAAGTGGAGCGTATCCAATATTTATTAATCCTAGTTTTGATATTGAACTAGGAATAGCTAATCAGCCAAGTTATGAAGATTATGAAAAAGCTATTTTAGCTAATCCTGATGCAAAAGCAGTATTTGTGATAAACGCAACATACTTTGGAGTAGTTACTGATATAAAAAGAATAGTTGACTTGGCTCATAAACATAATATGTATTGCATAGTAGATGAAGCTCATGGTGCTCATTTTAATTTTGATCATAACGGACCAATTTCAGCAATGAGAGCAGGAGCAGATCTTTCTGCCGCAAGCATTCATAAAACTTGTGGGAGCTTAACACAAACATCAGTTCTATTAAGTAATGGTAATATACCTCATAATCATATTGTTAAAATTCTTAGTTTAATTAATACGACTAGCCCATCAATGATATTACTTGCAAGCCTTGATACAGCAAGAAAATACACAGCTTTATATGGGGAAGAAAAACTTAATGAAGTGAAAAAATTAGGTGATTATGCAAGAAAAGAAATCAATAAAATCCCTGGATTTCATTTGTATGGAAGAGAATATTTTAAATCAAAAGGAGAATTTGATTACGATGAAACTAAATTGCTTATATCAGTTGATGGCTTAGATATAAGTGGATTTGATTTATTTAATATAATACATGATGATTATGGAATACAATTAGAACTAGGTGAAAGATATGTAGGTCTTGGAATACTTGCTTTAGGAACAAGGAAAGAACATATTGATAGACTAATTAGAGCTTTACAAGACATGTCAAAAAGATTTTATGATCCTAAGTTGAATTTACCAAAGAATCATTATGAACCAATTAATTCAATTACTAGAATGAGACCAAGAGATGCTTTTTCAGCCGAATTAGAAAAAGTTAAATTAGACGAAGCAATTGGAAGAATATCAAAGGAAGCTATTATGACATATCCTCCAGGAATACCAATTATAATACCAGGAGAGGAAGTAACAAAAGAAATAGTAGAAAGAATCAAATACTATCAAACAACTAAAACAAGAGTAATAATGGATTATCCTGAAGGCTATTTAGCTTGTGTTAAAATTAAATAATATATTAGAATTCAAAATATATTAATATTATAATTTAAACTTCAATAATAACAAAATTTTATTTTTAAACTAGAAATAACAAATATTATTTATTGATATTTAATCTTATTTAGAATAAAATAATAATATGAAGTGTAAAGAAAAAAGAAATTTATTTGATTTGTTAAAAGTATTTACATGTGAAAAGTGTAAATATTTTTTAACTGACGAAAACTATACGATTGGTGGAGATATTATTAATGTATATTATCTTGAACATAACTGCTTAGATGAAAAGTTAGATGATTATTATATAGCTAATAATATGAAGTTAAAGATATTTATTAAG
>CAZHQU010000080.1:0-7731 GCA_964534245.1 uncultured Coprobacillus sp. | reverse complement strand
GTTGTTGAAGCTACTGAAGAAAATGATGAATTTAAATTAGATGATGAAGAATAATTATAATATTTAATAATAAAAATTTAGAAATAAAAATGCTTATATTTTTATTTCTTTTTTTTGCTTTTTATGGTATTATATTGTAAAGGAGGGATTCTATGTACGCAAGTGTAGCAATCGATATTCAAACTAATAATCTAAAAGATGTGTATGATTATAAAGTCCCTGATGAATTAATTCCATATGTTGGAATAGGAACAAGAGTAATGGTTGATTTTGGTGTTCGTAGAGTTTTAGGTTATATTATTGATCTAAAAGATTCTACTGGATATACTGGTGAAGTGAAAGATATTGCTAGTGTTTTAGATTTTTCTAAAGAATTAACTATTGAGCAAATTGAACTTGCTAAGAAAATCGCTCATGATACTAAATGTCCTTTAATTAAGGCTTTGGATATTATGTTTCCTCCGTTCTTAAAAACAAAGTTTAGGAAGTTCATTAGAATTAAAAATGCAAACTTTTTAGATCCTAATATTTTTGTTTTATTTAATGACAAAAAGAAAATATGTTTAACTAGCGATTTAGTTAAGAAATATCCAAGAATTTCTAAAGAAATTCAAAAGGGTAACTTAGAACTTGAATATGATGTTTATTCTTATGGTAAACGTAAAAAAGTAAAAATGTATTCTTTAAATGAGTCTTGTTATAACATATATAAGGATTTCACAGGTGTAAGAAGAGATATTGTTAAGTTTATCGAAAGAAAAAAAGAAGTTACTTTAGAAGAACTTAAAGAATTTGTTGGATGTAGTAACTATATTGTAAGTAGTCTTGCTAAAGAAGAAATACTTAATATAAATGAAGTAGATGTCACTAAAACAATAGATAAAGATAAAACAAAACTTGTTAATAGGCATTTTGATTTTGAAAAGAAGGAAATAAAAGATAAATATAATACAATGAGTAATAAGCCATTACTATTTTCGTGTAATGATGATGATTTTGCTAATGAATTATATTTAGATATTTGTATTGATAATATCAAAAGTGATAAAAAAGTATTGATTGTTGTTCCAACGTTAATCGCTTTTTATAATTTATATTATTACTTAAGAAGAAAGCTATCTGGATTTGATGTTCTTAACTTTTCTAGTGATATGCCTAATGCTGATTTTTATGAAAATTTTATTAAAGTAAGAAATTGCGAATATGATGTTGTCATAACAACAAAAGTTGGCGTATTTTTACCATATAATAATTTAGGAGCAATTATTGCTTTAGATGAATCTAATTATAATTACTTAAGTGAAATGACTCCAAAGTATAATGTTATTGAAGTATTAAAGGATAGAGCTATTTATCATAGTGCTAAACTTATGTTACAATCATCACCACTTACTGTCGATAATTATTATAATTACTATTTAGCTGAATATAACTTATTAAAATATCATGTTGATTTTAAATCTAATGTTTCATTAGTAAACATGAAAGAAGAAATGTTTAAGAATAGACCAGTTATTTCTAGCTTGTTGGAAAGCAAAATTAAAAATGCTCTAGCAAAAGGAAAACAAGCAATGCTAGTTTTAAATGCTAGAGGATATAGTAATTATATTAAATGTAAAAAATGTGGAGAAGTTGTTAAGTGTGAAAAATGTAATATTCCACTTACATATTATAAAGAAAAAGATGAAATTAAATGTAAATACTGTGGGAAGAAGTTAGAAGACGCTAAATGTAAATGCGGAGAATCTGATTACACATTATTTGGATTAGGGTTAGAACTTGCTAAAGAACATGTTGAGAATCTATTCCCTGATGCTAAGACTTTACTTATAGATAGTGGGACTTTAAGAGAATTTGAAGACTATCAAAGTGCTGTTGTAAAGATTGAGTCAGGTGAAGTAGATATTATTCTAGGAACTAGCAATATTTTAAGTTTGATCCCTTATGCTAATTTAGATTTAATTAGTTTATTACAAGTTGATAATATTCTTAACTTTAGTGATTATCGTGCTAGTTATAATACGTTTTCTTTAATTTATAATTCACTTAAAACAGAAAATGTTGTTATTCAAGGATTTAACTTAGATCATCATTCTATTTTATATGGTATAAGAGGCGATTTTGAAAGTTTTTATGTTCAAGAAATAAACTATAGAAAACTTCTAAATTATCCACCATATACTGAAATCAATAGACTTATTATAACTGGTGATTTTAAAGATATATATTATTTTGCTAATTACTTTAAAAAAGTATATAGTTCAGTATTTAAAGTTCAAGATATGGTTTTAGGACCAACATATATAAAATTACGAAAAGGAGTACAATTAATTATAAAGAATAAAGACTTTGATAAACTAGTTGCTTTGATTGATGAAGTTGAAAAGAAATTCTCAGGAAAAGTTCAAATTAGTTTTGAAAGATATCCACGTTCTTTATCTTAATTTGTGAAAATATGAATATAGTATTTATGGGGACACCGGGGTTTGCTGTGTCAATTATAGATGAAATTAGAAAAAAACATAATGTTGTGTTAGTTGTTACACAACCTGATGTATATAACATTAAGAAAAAGAAATTTGATTATTCAGAAGTAAAAAAATATGCTTTAGAAAATGATTTACCTTTATTTCAACCTGAAAAAATTAGAAATGATTATCAAACAATATTAGATTTGGATGTTGATTTAATCGTAACTGCCGCATATGGTCAAATTATTCCTAAAGAATTATTAGAGTATCCAAAGTATAAGTGTATAAATGTTCACGGATCACTTTTACCTAAACATCGTGGAGGAGCACCTATTCAAAGATCAATTATTAATGGTGATAGTGAAACTGGTGTTACTATTATGTATATGGCAGAAAAAATGGATGCTGGGGACATGTTAATGCAAAGAAGTATTCCAATCTTAGATGTTGATACACAAGATACAATGTTTGATAAGCTTAGTAAACTTGGTGCTGAAATGATTAATGATTTAATTGATGATTTAGAAAAAGGCAATGTAAATCCTATTAAACAAGATGAATCACAAGTTACATTTTCATATAATTTAACTAAAGAAGATGAATTAGTAACATTTGATAAAGAGGCAATAAAAGTATTTAATCAAATTAGAGGTTTAAACTCTAATCCTGGTGGATATTTTATAATGGATGGTCAAAACGTTAAGGTATATAGTAGTAAAGTTAGTAATAAATCTCATAATGAAGAAGTAGGTACAATTGTTGGTATCAATAAAGATTCATTTGATGTTGCATGTGCTAATGGTACAGTTATTTCAATTACAGAAATTAAAATGCCTTCAAAGAATAAGATGTTTGTAAGAGACTTCTTAAATGGACAAGGTAAGAAACTTATTGTGATTGGTAAGAAATTAAATTAGGAGGTTCCTATGAATAATCAAGATAAAAAAGATAAATTATATTTTTCTAGAGAAGAAATGTTTGAACTAAATAAAGCTAAGCTTTTAGAGCGTGGTGTTACTATTGAAAGTATTGCGAAGATAACTTATAATCAACAATCTAAATATAATGATAATGTTAATATGAGTGTATGTATTGAATCTGTTGAAAAGATTTTATCTTTTAGAGAGATATTCCATTTAGTTCAATTAAGTATAGATATTGATAAACTAACTGAAGCAAAAGCTTTCTCAGAACCAATTCAATCTATTATGGAAAATGATTTAGGTATGTTTGGGGTTGATGAATTATTCGGCTTAAGTATCGCTTCTTTATACGGCACAATCGGACAAACTAATTTTGGTGATATTGATGTTAATAAACCTGGAATTGTTAAAGATTTAAATGATAAAGGTAAAGGTGGTAAACCAGAGTGTCATACATTTTTAGATGATGTTGTTGGGGCATTAGCTGCCGCAGCCTCTACAAGAGTTGCTCAAGTTATGAGCGATGGTACTGCTAAGAAGGAGGACTAATTATGGCTCAAAACAAATTATCAAGTGGGAAATTATTGGATAGAAATGGTAATTTAGTTGAGGCTGGATATGCTACTTCTTTAGTAAAAGAATACTCGAGAGATGACATTAAAGCTAATAAAATGAGAATTAAAGAATGGGATTATTACTATGTGGGTAATGATGACTGTGGAATAGCTTTAACTATTGCTGATAACTCATATATGGGATTAGGTAGTGTTTCTATCCTTGATTTTAAGAAAAAGACATTTATAACTAAATCAGTAATGACACTTTTTCCTAATGGTAAAACAAATTTACCAGCATCATCTGCTGAAGGTGATGTTTCATTTGATACTAAAAAATTAAAAATCGTTTTTGAAAATAATGGTATCTCTAGAAAACTTAAATGTACTTTTAAGAAGTTTAAGAATGGATTAGATTTAAATTGTGATATTGAATTATTTGAAGAGCCTAATGACTCAATGGTAATAGCAACTCCATTTAAAAAGAAGCGTCACTTCTATTATAACCAAAAGATTAACTGTATGAGAGCACAAGGTAGTGCTACAATTGGTGGAAAACGTTATGCGTTTTTACCAAAAAACTCTTTTGGTGTATTAGACTGGGGAAGAGGAGTTTGGACATATAAAAATACATGGTATTGGTCAAGTTTATCAGGAGAATTTTTAGGAAAGAAAATTGGTTTTAACTTAGGATATGGTTTTGGTGATACATCACATGCTACAGAAAATATGATTTTCTATGATGGAAAAGCATATAAAGTGGATGAAGTAGTCTTTGATATACCTAAAAATGAAAAAGGAAAAGATGATTTCCTTTCACCTTGGAAAATTACCTCAAATGATGGCAAAGTTGATTTAACCTTTGAACCAATAATCAATAGAAAAGATCATACAAATGTCTTAATTATTAAATCATTACAAGATCAAGTTTTTGGTAGATTTAGTGGAGTACTTAAAATAGATAATAAAGAAATTAAGATTGATAATCTAACTGGCTTTGCTGAAAAAGTTAGAAATAAATGGTAATAAACATTAAATAATAAAATTATATAAAAGATAAATTTAAGGATAAATATAAGGATAGATTTTATGAAAAAAGCAATTGATTTTATTAAAGAAATAATGAATGTAAAACCTAGAGTTGATAAGATACGTGTGTTTGGTTGGCAAAATGAATATGATCATATGTTAGTTGAAAGTGTTAGTAAATTCTTATTTGAGGATTTTGAAGTTATCGAAAATTTAGCACCTCTAACAAATGAAAATAGAGAAGGAATTAAAAAACCTAAATTTTATGTAACAGTTCATGATACAGGAGATGCTGATCCAACTCATAATGCAAAATTCTGGTCCGAAACAGTTAAAGCTGAAGAATGGGAATTAGGCCGCTATGCTTGTAGTTATCAATATGTTGTTGGGAATGATGGAACATATCACAATATCCCTGATGATGAAATTGCATGGCACGCAGGTGACTCAACAAGATTTGATTATAAATTATATGATGCTGGTGTAGAAGGAACTAATGAACATCCAAAACTTACAATTGACTCTGAGGGATTCTATGAAATAGATGGTAAGAAAACTATAATTTCAGCTCCAAGAATTTATAAAGAAAAAAATGGAGAAGTTATTGTTGATAGAATTGCTAAGAATAAAGATATTAATGACCAAGGTGTTTTATGTAAACTAGTAGATGGTAAATACTATATTGGTGAAAACTATTTAAATGGTGGTTATATGTTAATTGCTAACCGTGGTGGTAATAATAACTCAATCGGAATTGAATCTTGCATAGATTTTGGCTCTGATGTTTATTACACATGGCAAAAAACAGCAAAACTTGTAGCTAATTTATTATATAATAATAACTTAACATTTGATGATGTTAAACAACATCACTATTTCAGTGGTAAGAATTGCCCTCAAACAATTCGTATGAATAATAAATGGGATCATTTTATGGATTTAGTTAAAACGGAATATAAAGCAATTGAACTAATGAAAGAAGGATATAAGTTTAAATTAGTTGTTGATTCTCCATTTGTTGATAATAAAGGAAGAGTAAAAGAAGTAGAAGAGGAAGTTTTAGTAAAAGTAACAGTAGAGGTATCTAAAGGTGAAGAAAAAGAGACTGTTTGCTTCGAAGTGAAATTATCTAAAACTATCTAAATAGGAACAAATATGAAATATTTAAAATTAATCATTTGTTTATTAATTGTTTTAATATTTATTGGCTGTGGAAAAGAGTATGAAGTTAAATTTGTTGGATTGAATGATAAAGAGATTCAAACAGTAGCTATAAAAGAAAAAGATGAACTTATTTATCCTGAAGCTCCTGAAGAAGTAGGATATAATTTTACTGGATGGGATCAGGAAATTACTAATGTTACAAGCAATTTAACAATAAAAGCTTTATATGAAAAAATTGTGCTAAAAGTTAATTTCTATAATAAAGATAACGAATTAGTAGAAACTAAAAATGTTAATTATGGTGAAACTGTTATAGCTCCGAGTGAGGGTTTTGAACAAACTGGTTATGATTTAGTTGGATGGGATAAAGATATAACTAATGTTACAACTGATTTGGATGTTTACCCTGTATATGAAGTTAGTAAGTTCAGTATTAATTTTTATAATAATTTAAATGAAATTATAGAGACTATAGAAATTCAGTATGGAAAAAGTGTATCTTTTGATGCACCAGCCTTAGAAGGTTATACATTTGTGAATTGGGATAAAGACTTGACTAGTGTTACAACTGATTTAGATGTTTATCCAGTGTATGAAATTAATAAATATATAGTTAAGTTTGTTGACATAAATGGAAAATTAATATCTGAACAAATTATATCTTATGGTGAAAAAGCTTTAGAAGATGCACCAGCTTTAGAAGGTCATACATTTATCAAATGGGATCAAGATGTAACTAGCGTTAAATCAGATTTAACAGTTAAACCTGTTTATGAGATTAATAAGTTCGTTGTAAAATTCTATGATGAAAACAATAATAAATTATCTGAACAAGTAGTTGAATATGGTAAATCAGCAAAAGCTCCTGAAGCTCCTGAAAAAGACGGTTTCTTCTTTGTTGATTGGGATCAAGACTATACAAAGGTAAAAGAAGATATGGAATTAAAACCTATATACGAAGAAATTACATTTGAAGTAAAATTTGTTGATATGTATGGTGCCGTTATTGAAGTACAAAAAGTTAAACCAAATGCTTCTGCTGTTGCACCTAGTATTCCAAATGTGTCATATCATGCATTCTCTAATTGGGACAAAGATTTCTCTAATGTCACTAGTGATATTACTGTAAAAGCTGTATATATAAAAGATGTTACAACATATCAAATTAGCGATGTTAATTACTGGTTACAAGTATTATCAAATGAATATGATATTAAGAAAACAATTCTTACTCCAGAAAAGATTGAATCTTATAACAATAGTATAACTAGTAATTATAGTAATACTAAAGTGCTAGATGTTACTAAAGTATCCCAAGTTTCAACAAGTAGTTCTGTTAGTGAAATGATTAATAGATACAGTAATATCAACAGATATACTGTATATGATAATGACACTAAAACAGCAATATCATCAAGTACAAAGAATGAAATTTTAGCTAATAGAAATTTAAACAATATTCCAAGTTCTGTAACAGTTCAATTTGGATTAGTTGTTGATTTTGCATGGCTTAGAAGTTACCCAACAAATCATTATTCAAATGACTATGCGATGGATAGATTCCAAGAAACATCATTAAACGTTGGTGAA
>CAZHQU010000079.1:0-7755 GCA_964534245.1 uncultured Coprobacillus sp. | reverse complement strand
ATTTTGTATTATATTGTAAAATAATAAAAAAAGCTGCCACACACGTAGCAACTTCATATTATATTTATATTTAAAGATTAATTAAATTTAAAAGATTATTTATCTATTAATGCTATATAATGATTTTAATCCATCATATCTTGCCATATCACTTAGTTCATCTTCAATTCTTAATAATTGATTATACTTAGCAATGCGGTCTGTTCTACTCATTGAACCAGTCTTAATTTGACCAGCATTTAATGCCACCGCAATATCAGCAATTGTTGTATCTTCAGTTTCACCAGATCTATGAGATACTACTGCTGTATAACCTGCTTTTTGTGCCATTTGGATTGCATCAAATGTTTCAGTTAAAGTTCCTATTTGGTTAACTTTAATTAGAATTGAGTTAGCAACACCTTTTTCAATACCTTTAGATAATCTTTCAGTATTAGTTACAAATAAGTCATCACCAACTAATTGAACTTTATCACCTAATGCATCTGTTAAAAGTTTCCAACCTTCCCAGTCATTTTCATCTAAACCATCTTCAATAGATATAATAGGATATTTATCACATAAGTATTTATAGAATTCAACCATTTCTTCACTTGTTTTAGAAATGCCTTCACTCTTTAAATTATATTTTTTTTCTTTTGCATCATAGAATTCACTTGAAGCAATATCACACGCTAAGCAAATATCTTTACCAGGTTTGTATCCAGCTTTTTCGATAGCTTCAATAATTACTTGTACTGCTTCTTCGTTGCTTGATAGTTTTGGAGCATAACCCCCTTCATCACCTACTGCAGTATTACAACCTTTTTCTTTTAAAACTTTCTTTAATGTATGGAATACTTCTGCACCCATTCTTAAAGCTTCTTTGAAAGATTTTGCACCTACAGGCATAATCATGAATTCTTGAATATCAATACACCAATCTGCATGAGCTCCACCATTTAAGATGTTCATCATTGGAGTTGGAAGTAATTTAGCATTAAATCCACCTAAGTAGTTATATAATGATAATCCACATAAATCAGCAGCAGCTTTTGCACAAGCTAAAGACACACCTAAAATTGCATTAGCTCCTAATTTAGATTTATTTGCTGTACCATCTAAATCGATCATATATTGGTCGATACCGATTTGATCAAATACATTCATACCAACAAGTTCTGGTCCAATAATATCATTTACATTAGCTACAGCCTTTAATACGCCTTTACCTAAAAATCTTTTCTTGTCACCATCTCTTAATTCAACAGCTTCATGTTCACCAGTAGATGCTCCACTAGGAACTATAGCTCTACCAAAACCACCACTTTCAGTATACACTTCAACTTCAACAGTAGGGTTTCCACGAGAATCGATTACTTCACGAGCATAAATTTCACTAATAATTGGCATAATTAAATTCCTTTCTAAATTATATTTATATATTAATATTTATTTGTAATTATATTATATGTTAATTATCTAGAATTAAACATTATTTTTTAATTAATGTTTTACCAGTCATTTCAACAGGTTTTGCAAGTTTCATTAAATCTAGCATTGTTGGGATAACGTCACCTAAGTTACCACCAGCTCTTAAGTTTAATCCTTTTCTACAAATAATGCAAGGAACAGGATTTGTTGAGTGAGCAGAGAATGGAACACCATCTTCATCAACCATCTTATCAGCATTACCATGGTCAGCGATAATAACTAAATCGCCTTCAACCTTTTTAACTTCTTCATAAATTCTTCCCATACATTTATCAACTGTTTCAACAGCTTTTACAGTTGCATCAAATACAGTTGTATGACCAACCATATCGCAGTTAGCAAAGTTAAGAATTATAACATCGTATTTTTCACTTTGAATAGCTTCACATACTTTATCACATACTTCTGGAGCACTCATTTCAGGTTGTAAATCATATGTAGCTACTTTAGGAGAATTAACTAAAATTCTATCTGCACCAGTTAATTCACGGTCTACACCACCATCAAAGAAATAAGTTACATGAGCATATTTTTCAGTTTCAGCAATTCTTAATTGTTTTAATCCAAGTTTTGATAAATATTCACCAAATGTATTATTTAATTCTTGAATTGGGAATACTATTTCACCTTTAACATCTTCGCTATATAACATCATAGATACATAAACTAAATTATCAAATCTCTTACCACTTTGGATTCCAGTTTTGAAAAGGTTAGTTAATGCTAAAGAAATTTGAATAGCTCTATCAGGACGGAAGTTTGCGAAAATAACAGCGTCACCTTCGTTAACATTGCTGTTTTCACTTGCAATATAAGGTACAACGAATTCATCAGTTACACCATTTGCATAAGATTCGTCGATTCCACCTAATACATCTTTTAAAGGTGCATTATTATATACTAAAGCATCATAAGCTTTTTGAACTCTATTCCAGTTTTTGTCTCGGTCCATTGCATAGTAACGTCCACTAACAACACCAATCTTAGAATTTCCAACTTCATTTACTTTATCTTGTAATTTTTGTAAGAATTCTTTTGCTGATTGAGGTGGAACATCACGTCCGTCTAAGAACGCATGAACAACTACTTCTTTAATACCTGCTTTAACAGATTCTTCTAATAAATATAAAATGTGATCAATATGAGAGTGAACTCCACCATCACTTAATAATCCCATGATATGTAATTTGCCATCATTCTTTAAAGCATGAGCTAATGCTTTTTGAATTGCTGGTTTCTTAATTAAATCATTTTGTCTTACAGCGATGTTTACTCTAGTTAAAGATTGATAAACTACTCTACCCGCACCAATGTTCATATGACCAACTTCACTGTTACCCATTTGACCTTCAGGTAAACCTACATCTTCTCCACTAGCACCTAATAAAGTATAAGGAAATTCTTTTGATAATTTATCAAGATTAGGAGTATTTGCTGCAAAAATTGCATTTCCTTCAGTTCTTGATGTAATTCCATAACCATCTAATATCGCTAACATATATAATTTATTTTTCATAATAACCCTCCGTTATTGCAACTATATTATTATAGCACATTTTAATGAAATTTTCAATATATGAAATCATTTTTATAAACCTTGATCAAAAAAGTAGATTACTAACTTGTAATCCACTTTGTAATCATATTTCTAATTTGATAGTAATATTTGAGCAACCATATCATCAAACTCACTTAATATTTTATTAAATAAATTAATCTCATTTTTCTTAATTAACTCAGGAGCAGTTTTCATTTTTTCTGATGTCATTCTATCATATCTAGCAATTAATCTTTTATATATTTCTAAATAATCAGAATCTTCTAAAATTATTTGAGCTGTTTTTTCATCTAGTTTTAATTTTGTACATCTTCTTACATTAAAAATTATTTCATCAGTTGTACATGGTATCATAAATTAAACCTATTCTATAATAATTTCTTATATAGTTCTTTAATTTCTTCAACAGATGTATCACGAGGATTTCCAGGTCTACATGCATCAGCATAAGCAGATTCTGCTAGGAAATCTAAATCTTCTTCTTTTACGATTGCTTTTAGATCTTGAGGAATGCCTACTTTCTTAGAAAGTTCAGCAACAGCTTCTACTGCAGCTTTTCTAGCTTCTTCAATTGTCATTTCTTCAGTTCCTTTAACGCCCATTGCTTTAGCTATGTCACGATATTTATCACCAGTATATGGTGCATTATATTCCATAACTGTTGGTAAAATAATTGCATTAGCAACACCATGAGGAGTATCATATAATGCTCCAAGTGGGTGAGCCATTGAATGAACTATACCTAAACCTACATTAGAGAATCCCATTCCAGCAACATATTGACCTAATGCCATTGCTTCTCTACCTTCTGGATCATTCTCAACAGCTTTTGCTAGATTAGCACCAATAATTTCAATAGCTTTTAGATGGAACATATCAGATAATGTCCAAGCGCCTTTAGTAATATATCCTTCAATCGCATGAGTTAATGCATCCATACCTGTAGCAGCAGTTAAGCCTTTTGGCATTGTAGCCATCATATCAGGGTCCACCACAGCAACAACTGGAATATCATGAACATCAACACAAACCATTTTACGATTCTTCTCTTCATCAGTTATAACATAATTTATAGTAACTTCAGCAGCAGTTCCAGCAGTTGTTGGAACGGCAATAATTGGAGCACAAGGATTTTTAGTTGGAGCAACTCCTTCTAAACTTCTCACATCAGCAAACTCAGGATTAGTAATAATAATACCAATTGCTTTAGCTGTATCAATTGATGATCCACCACCAACAGCAATTAAAGAGTCATTACCACTTTCTTTATATAATTTAACACCATTTTGTACATTTTGAATAGATGGATTTGGTTTGATATCTTGATTTAATGTATATTCAATTCCTTCTTTTTCTAATAATTTAGTAACTTTTTCAGTAACTTTAAATTTAACTAAATCTGGATCTGAACATACCATTGGTTTTTTTAATCCTCTTGCTTTTAATTCAGCACAAATGTTCTCAATCGCACCCTTACCATGATAAGATGTTTCATTTAATACAAATCTATTTGCCATAATTTACCTCCTATTTATACATTTATTATACACTTTTTTTATTTGTTTATCAATAAATAACGAAAAAAAGATTGATTTTAAAACCAATCTTTATTAAATATCATACTAAATATTTAGAGTTAATTATTCTTTATCTTTACTTAAGAATGCTTTAATACGATCACAAACAACAAAACAGATAAATGTGTATGGAACCATTGCTACTGTCATAGTTAGTAATCTTCCAGGCCAGTCTACTAATATCATAGCCCCAGTATAATAACTATCCTTTATAAATATTGAGTCCATAAACATTGCAAATGTATTAGAAAGGTTTGCGGCAACGCTTGCAAAGAATATAGCTAGAAAATATAGAATAATTATTTTACCATAAGACTTTTTAGGCTTATCATAATTTGTAATATTATCACTATCTTTATTTAAGTCATAGGCTGTTTTGTCTATAACATATTCATCTGATTCTAAATTATCATTATCTAGATCATCATTATCATAGCCAGCATTAAACCATTTAATTTTACTAAATACTTTGAATACTAGACCACTTACAAATCCCCACACTACAGGAGCTAATCCAAAGAATATAGATGATAAATTAATACCATATTCACTAGTAAGTTGTAAGATAATACCAGAAATTAAACCTGTTAATGCGCCTAATTTTGGTCCATGTAATATCCCTACAACCATTAGGGGTATTGCATAAAAAGTGATTTTAATTGATTGAGTAAGCTTTAAACTGCCAATCTTGTCAAGAGCAATAGCCATTGCTGCCATTGTTGCAACTAATACAATAAGATAAATCTTTTTATTTTTCATTCTAGACCTCCCAAGAAATTTATCTTGTAGATCCGCAAATTGCGGATTAACTTACAAACCGCCACTAATATAAATGATAATATTTATAATAATGTTCGTCTATTTCTTTATCCGATGGAAATAGCACTTTACGCTTGCAAATTATTACACCTTATTATATTTTTTTTGTTGCTATTTGTCAATCTAAATTTGTTTTTTATGTATAATTATGTTTAATTAATCTTTAACATTAAATATAGTTTGTAAAGCATTTTTCTCTAATCTTGATACTTGGGCTTGAGAAATTCCTATTTCACTAGCAATTTCCATTTGTGTTTTGCCTTCATAGTATCTTTGATTTATTATCTTTCTTTCTCTTTTATTTAGTTTTTTCATTCCTTCTCGAACAGTTAGCTCAAGTATTTTTCTATCCTCACTGTTTTCTTCATCTTTAATTTGATCGATTAAGAATATCTCATCAGAACCATTAGTATAAATTGGGGTATATATAGATATCGGTTCTTGTATAGCTTCCATCGCCACAATTACATCTATTTCCTCAACCTCTAGATAGTCACTTATCTCTTTAATGGTTGGTTCTCGATAGTTGTCTCTTAAAAACTCTTCTTTATATCTTAATGTTTTATATGCTATATCTTTAATTGATCTAGATATTCTAATAGGTGAATTATCTCTCAAATATCTTCTTATCTCACCTATAATCATTGGAACTGCATAAGTAGAAAATCTAACTCCATGTGATTCATCAAAATTATCTATTGCCTTTAATAATCCCATACATCCTACTTGGAATAAATCATCTTTATTTTCTCCACGATTATTAAATTTTTTTATTACACTTAAGACTAATAATAAATTACCATATACAACATCATCACGAGCAATTTCATCGCCTTCCTGACAAAGCTTAATTAATCTCATTGTCTCCTCATTTGCCATTGGTTTTAATTCAGAGGTATTAATACCTGTGATTTCAACTCGATTGCGCATATTTTATCCACCTCCACTTATATTGTGAAATAAAGATGGATATTATATTCAAATTATTTATCTCATTTTTATGAGACTTTTACCTTACCTCGAATTTCCTGTCTCATCTTGTCAATTATTCTTTTTTCTAATCTTGAAATGTATGATTGTGAAATCCCAAGTAAATCTGCTACTTCTTTTTGAGTTAATGGTTCACTATCATATAAACCATATCTTAATACTATTATTTCTTTTTCCCTAGGCCTTAAGTTATCTACAGCTTTATACAAATTCTTAACTTCTTCAGTTCGAATCATTTTATCCATAATATGTTCTTCTTCACTTGTAAGAATATCAGCTAAAACCATTTCATTACCTTCACTATCTATCGATAGCACTTCATCAAGTGATACTTCTTGTCTGATTCTATATGTTTTTCTTAAAAACATTAAAATTTCATTTTCAATGCACCGAGAAGCATAAGTTGCTAGTTTTATATTTTTGTCCATTTTGAATGTTTGAACCCCTTTTAATAATCCCATTGATCCAATACTAATTAAATCTTCAATATTAATTTTAGTTGATTCAAACTTCTTAGCAATATATACTACTAACCTAAGATTATGAATAATCAAAGTATTTCTAGCTTCTAAATCTCCCTCATTACTTAATAATAGCAATCTTCTCTCTTCTTCCTCATCTAAAGGTGGCGGCAAAATGTTATTACTATTAATGTAATAACAACAATTATCAATTTTAAATAACCTATTAAAAACCTCTAACATCTCATACCTCTCAAACAAATAATAATGGGTTTAAAATACAATCTTCTTTTATATTAGCAAAACAAACAATTACATTCTTTGTTTTTTTTAACTTATTACTTTCAATAACAAATAAATCTGGTTTTATTCCTTCCAAATAACTTTCACCAGATATGGTTTTAATCGGGACAATGAAAAATTTTTTATCATTATTCATATTAGTTTTATATTTATCACTTATATAAATAATTGGAATGCCTTTATATGACGATTTATTGCCTGTATCTAAAAAACCTTTCAAATGATAATAATTTGTATTTATCTTAACTATTACACTATATTCATTTGTCTTAATAAATAGAACATATTTTTTTAAAGATATGAATAACATAAGAACTAAAATTATCGAAAAAACTAGAATTAATAAGTACCATTTATCTATCTTAAACACATGTAATAATCCAACAAATGAAAAATTAAAAGCATAATATGATCCTGTTTTTAAAAGTTTTTCCAAAGAGAAAAGAGAATTTATTTTCTTTATATTTGTAAAACATAATAAACATACTATTACTCCACCAAAGACTTTTAAAATATTTAATACTTTATTTGAATATACACAAGCTATTAACATTAAACTAGATATAATTGACAC
>CAZHQU010000078.1:0-7812 GCA_964534245.1 uncultured Coprobacillus sp. | reverse complement strand
ACTTGGGCAGTAATGATAGGATTTATTGTGATGATGGTTTTAGATATTGCATTGGGGTAAGAAAATGGAAATTTGGAATTTATATAAAAAAAATAAAAATGGAAAATTAGAATTAACTGATCTTGAACAAATTAGAGGTGAAAAGATACCTGACGGCTTTTATCATTTAGTTGTACATGTGTGGATAAAAAATTCTAAAGGAGAATACATAATATCTAGACGATCAGAAGATAGAAAAAGGTATCCACTATTATATGAATGTGTTGGTGGATCAGTAGTAAAGGGAGAAACAAGTTTAGAAGGAGCACTTAGAGAAACTATAGAAGAAGTTGGAGTTAAACTAGAACCAGTTAATGGAAAACTAATCTATACAAAAATTCGTGATGACAAATATGATATAATGGATGTGTGGAATTTTTCTTATGATGGTAATCTTGATTTAAGCAATGCCACAACCAATGAAGTGATTGATGTTGAATGGATGACATATCAAGATATAGTAAACTTATATAAAGATAATTTATTAGTCCCAACTTTAGGATATTTCTTTGAACTAAATGCACCAAAAACTCATCAAATGAATTTAAATCCTCATCCTTTTAGTTTTATTAAAAATAATTTAAAAGATATAGAAATGAGATTAAATGATGAGAAGAGAAAAAAACTATCAGTTGGAGATGTAATAGTTTTTAAAAATACTCAAAGTGATGAGGAACTAAAAGTTTTAATAACAGGTTTACATAAATATAAATCATTTAATGAATTATATGATAAATTTGATAAAACAAGAATAGGATATTTAAAAAACGAAGATGCCCATCCTGATGATATGTTAGAATATTATACTAAAGAAGATATTCAAAAATATGGAACTTTAGGAATAGAAGTAAAATGTTTGTAAAAAATAATGGACAAATAAAATTTAATTTAGTATAATATTGCTTACTTGTTTATAAAAGTTATAAAATAAACAATTATAGAAGTGGGAATGACTAATACAAGGAAGGAATGATGTTGATGATTGAATTAAATGGAAAATTCGCTAATGCGTATATATTTGCTGATATCGTTGATGAAGAAACGTATAGTCAAATAATTAAAGTAATAAATAATCCAGTAGCAAAAGATTCACGATTGGCTATCATGGCTGATTGCCATGCTGGTGCGGGTTGCGTAATCGGAACAACAATGCTACTTAAGGATAGAGTATGTCCAAACTTAGTAGGAGTTGACATTGGGTGTGGAATGTTAACAATTCCTCTAGGAAAATTAAACTTTGATGAAGAAGATTTTAAAAAGTTTGATGATGCTTGTCATAATGTGCCATCAGGGTTTTGTATATATAAAACAATGCCTGAATCATTATGGGCAGACATAAAAAGTCCAATTGATTATTTAAAGAAATTACATTGTTTTAAAGATTTAAAAGAAATAGATAGATTAATTTGCTCAATGGGTACACTTGGAGGTGGTAATCACTTCATAGAACTTGACATTGATGATGAAGGAATGTACTATTTAGTAATTCATAGTGGCTCTAGAAATCTAGGAAAACAAGTTTGTGAATATTATCAAAGAGTTGCTCATCGTAATGTGTGTAATCATAAAAAAGAAATTGACACATTAATTAAAAAATTAAAGGAAGAAGGAAAACAACAAGAAATCGAAAAAGAAATAAAAGCATTAAGAGAATCATTCCCTATAGTTGTAGAGGATTTAGCATTTGTTGAAGGTGAAGATATGCAAAACTATATAAATGACTTAAAGATTTGTCAAGATTTTGCTCATCGAAATCGAAAAGCAATTGCAATGAATATTCTATCAAATTTCTTCGAACTAAATAAAATAACAAGATGGGATAAATTATCTTTTAAATATGGTGGAAAAAAGACTAACAAGTTCTTGAATGATAAAGGAACATTAGAAGCATTTGAAACAATTCATAATTATATTGATGTAGATAGTATGATTTTACGTAAAGGGGCTGTAAGAGCTAATAAAGGTGAAACATTATTAATCCCAATTAATATGAGAGATGGAAGTTTAATATGCATAGGAAAGGGTAATCCTGATTTTAATAATTCAGCTCCACATGGTGCTGGAAGACTAATGTCTAGACGTGCCGCAAAAGATAGTATTAAACTTGAAGAATATGTTGAAACAATGAAAGGAATACATTCATCAACAGTAAATTCTTCAACTATTGATGAAGCACCTTTTGCTTACAAACCAATCTCATCAATAATCGAAAATACGAAAGAAACAGTTGAAATAGTAAAAATTATAAAACCAATTTATAACTTTAAAGCAAGTGATGTTACGGACTAGGATTACCTAGTCTTTTCATTTGATTTATAAACTAAAAAGTGATATAATTATATAGGTGACTAATATGACATATAATGAATTTAATGTAAAATTTATATATGAAAATAACACATTGTTTTTAAGAAGTATCGAAGAGCCAATTGCAACATTTATCAATAATAAAGAAGTCTTTTTCTCATATGAAGATGAAGTCTTTAGTTTTATTGAGGAAGGCGGTAATTCAAAAGAGTTATTTACTTTAAAAGAAATTAAAGAAATATGTTTACCTTTTAGAGAAATTAAACCATGGAAGATTTTAAGATATTTAAACATGATGATAAATGGTAATTATCATGAATTTGATATTGATACCGATGAACAAAATAGATATGGAATTATTGGATATAATGGAAAAAACAAACATGTTGTTTTCCCAAATATATATGAAGGCATATGTATTGAGTTTATTGGAAGAATTGATAACGATTATATAGAATCTATTGAATTTGAAAATGGCATAAAAGAAATAAAAAAGGATGCTTTTAATTATTGTTTAAATTTAAAGAAAGTAAAATTAAATGATGATTTAAAAAGTTTAAATAAATCAAGTTTTGATTTCGATAAAGTTGAACATAAGACTGAATGTGGAATGCATTATATAGATAATTGGCTTGTTAATGCTGATTACGTTGAAAAAACAATATTTGAAGTGACGGATGGTATAGTTGGAATTGTAGATGGGTTCTTCGTATCTTGCCCTCAAATAGAAAGAATTAGTATTCCAAATACTATAAAGTATATAGATAAAAATATCTTTAATAGCGAATTAGAATTTATTAGTTATCGAGGAACTTATGATGAGTGGATTAAAATTAAGCATTCAGAAGAGATCTTTTCTAATATCGATATATTGTTCAAAAATCATAAACGAATTAACACAAATAAGTATTCATATTATTTAGATGATAATAATAGGATTTTTTCTTTGCGTTCAGAAGGAGATGATGTATTCGGTGATATAGATTTAGAAAAAGAGTTTAAAGATTATGAAATCATCTCAATAGGAAGTTCAGGATTTTCATATAATAATTCACTTTTTTCAATTAGAATACCCGATAGTGTTTTAAGAATTGGTGAAAGTGCATTTCTAAACAGTAAATTCTTACAAATTGTAAAACTATCAAATAATTTAAAAGTTATTAATAATAATACTTTTAAGAATTGTTATTCTCTATCAGTAGTTTATTTTCCTGAAAAACTAAAAGAGATTAAAGAATCTGCATTTAATAATTGTAAGAACTTAACTGGATTTGATTTTCCTAATGAATTAGTGAAAATAAATCGAAAGGCATTTTACAGATGTACTAAATTACGAATAATTACTATTCCGGAAAAAGTAGAACATGTTGGAGCGGAGGCTTTTGCTTACTGTAAGAATTTGAATAGTATGATATTTGAAAATGAAATGAATGAAATGGTACAAGGGATAGCGTTTTATTGTGAAAATTTAACGCATGTTAGACTGCCTAATAAATTAAAAGTAATAAATGCAATGGCTTTTACGGGGACATCGCTAAATCTAATTGAAGTAAATATGACTAAAGAAGAATGGGATGAAGTAGATAAAAAAAATCTAATATCAAGAACTGTTAAAGTAAAATTCTTAAAATAAAGATAATGTAAAAGGAATTTTAAAACTATGCAAAATTTGGATTTATTTATTAATAATTTACAAAAAGATACAAAGACTAGTGGATGTGTTTTCTTAAAAACTAAAAACTTTACATATGAAAAGTATTTGGGAAATAATATTAATAAAGATAGTAAGTTTATATTTAAATGTTCAAATGCATTACTTGTGAAAATAGTTTTATTAGACATTATTAGTAATGACCCAAATCTATTAAATGAGTCTTTAATTAAATATTTTCCTAGAGTAACAAATTTAAATAATGTGACTGTAAAAGACATATTAATAGGAAAAAGTAGCTTTACAAATTACACCTATGATTTATATGAATATAATTATAATGAGAAAATATCAGCTGATGATAATTTTATAAATAATCAATTGTTGTCAATGAACTCATTAAGTGAAAAAGAATTGATTGAACATATTTCAAAAGTAAAAGAATTCGATAGTAGAGTTCATTATAATAATCAAACAAATGTTGAACTAGGAATCTATTTAATTGAAAAAATTAAATGTAAAAAGTTCTTCGATATTTTAAAAGATTATATTAAAACAAATGCGGGGATTACAATTGAAAATGGTAGTAATTCTGATATGTCATTTTATGGTGGATATTTAAGAACACATAGAGTTAATCTAAACATTCCAAAATCAAATTCATATAATTATTTCACAATAAAAATTTGTGATTATATAACATTTATAAAATATTTAGTTGAAGAAATCTTCACTTGTAAAATGTGGAAAGAATATAGCTTTGTTGATAAGAATATTGATAATGTAATTAATAAATTCGATGATGGCTTTTACAAAATAAATATGAACTTCATTAGTTCAATTGAAAATAGAATTTATTATAGTATAAAAGAAAATGTTTTACTAATTACTGTTTATAACGATAAAGGATTTGGCAAATACTATAATGGTAATTATGATGGAATGACTAACCATTTAGATAGATATATAAAAACATTTTATGTGTTTCCTAATAGGCCAAAATTAGTAAAAATACACAATAATCAGATAAGTGATCTATTGGAACTAGGGATTGATGAAAATCAACTTAATAATTTATCAGAAACAAGAAATTTAATAATACGAGCAATAGATTCAAATGAAAAGATTTATGCATTAGTTGATAAAAAAGTAATAATTGGTTTTGCATGTATTCAGATTTCAAATAAAAATGGTAGAAACTGTATTAGTTCTTTGATGATAGACAAGAGATTTCAAGGAAGAGGTTATGGCAAAATTTTGTTAGAAAAACTAATTGATATTTATCAAAATAATGGTGCAAAAGAAATTGAAATATATGTACGTATAGAAAACAAAATTGCGTATAATTTATATACAAAATTAGGATTTAAGATTAAAGAGAGATATTTACAATCAATGTTATTAGTAAAGGAAGTGATAAACAATGAAGAGTAAATATTATGTTCAAGGTATGACTTGTGCCGCATGTGTTAGTCATGTTGAGAATGCTGTAAAGTCAATACAAGGAATTGATAATGTATCAGTTAATCTAGTTACAACAGAGATGATCGTAACAGGTGAAAATATTAATGAATCTGAGATATATGAAAAAGTATTTAAGAGTGGTTATAAGGTAACAAAAGAAAAGCCCCAAGTGAAAAACGCTAGTTATAAAAAATTGATTTTTGCTATTTTCTTATCAATTGTATTGATGTATGTTTCGATGGGAAAAATGATGGGACTTCCAATGTTATCGTTTTTGGAAAATAAAATAGTTAATTCAACAATTCAAGCAATACTTGCGCTTGTTATAATAATAATGTACTTTAATTATTACAGAGTTGGATTTAAAAGATTATTTAAATTAAATCCTAATATGGATAGTTTGATTGCTATTGGTTCATGTTCGTCATTTTTATATGGAATTGTTTCAATAATTTTTATAATTATAGGTACAGTTAATAATGATCAAGAATTAATTAATAGTTATAGTAATTTATATTTTGATTCTGCTGGAATGATTCTTGTATTAGTATCAATTGGTAAAACATTAGAAGGTAGATCTAAGCTAAAGACAATGGATGCAATTACAAAACTAATGAAACTTGCTCCTCAAGAAACAATTATAAAAGTAAATAATGAAGAAAAAATAATAAGTACTAAAGATGTAAAAGTTGGTGACATTGTAGTATGTAAACAAGGGATGTCAGTTTCAGTTGATGGTGAGATAGTTGCTGGTGGGGGATCATTTGATGAAAGTAGTATTACAGGTGAAAGTATTCCTCTATACAAAACTCCAGGTGAAAAAGTTGTTTCATCTTCAATGCTTCTTAATGGATATGTAGAATACAAAGCTACAAAAGTTGGGGATGATACAACAATTAATACTATTATAAGATTAGTAAATGAAGCTAGTAACTCCAAAGCTCCAATATCAAGATTTGTTGATAGAGTTGCTGGAAAGTTTACTTTTGTTGTTATAAGTATTGCGTTGATTGCTTTTACTTTATTTATGATTCTTGAAGGATCATTTGAATTTGCATTAAATATCTTTATATCAGTGTTGGTTGTAAGCTGTCCATGTGCATTAGGTTTAGCGACTCCAATAGCTATAATGGTAGGTACAGGTGTATGTGCTAAAAATGGTGTCTTAATTAAAGGTGCAGAAGTGTTTGAAATATTATCAGGTTTAGATACAATTGTTTTTGATAAGACTGGAACTTTAACTAATGGTAAACCTAAAGTGATTGAATACACTAATGATGAGGTTTTAGAGTTATCATATAATATAGAAAGACTATCTTCACATCCACTTGCTAATGCAATAATAGAAAAAGCCGAAGAACTTAAACTTGATGTGAGAGAAGTTAGAAACTTTACAAACATACCTGGTGAAGGTGTTGTGGGAGTGATAGATGAAAAGAAATATTATCTAGGTAATTTACAAATGCTTAAGAACTTAAGTATTAACAATCAAAATAATTATGAAGAAACCGAGCATGAAATTATCGAAAATAGTAAAACTGGAACATCTGTATTAGTGTTAGCAACAGATAAAGAGATACTAGGTACAATAAAATTAAGAGATGAAATAAAAGATACTTCTGTTGAAGTTGTTAGTGAACTACATAAAAATAACGTAAAAGTAGTAATGTTAACTGGTGATAAAGTAGAAACTGCTAATTATATTTCAAATAAATTAGGAATTGATAAATATTATGCAGAAGTATTACCTCAAGATAAACAAAGTATTATTAAAGAAATACAACGTGAATCAGGGGTAGTTGCAATGGTAGGAGATGGAGTCAACGATGCAATTGCATTAACTGAAGCAAACGTAGGAATCGCAATTGGAAGTGGAACTGATATCGCAATAGACTCAGCAGACATAGTATTACTTCATAATGATTTGTATGGTGTAACAAATATTGTATCATTAAGTAAGAAAATAATGAAGAATATAAAAGTTAATTTATTTTGGGCATTTTTCTATAATACTATAGGAATATGTTTAGCTGCTGGTGTATTATATTATATAAATGGATTATTGCTTAACCCAATGATATGTGCGCTTGCAATGAGTTTTAGTAGCTTATTCGTGTGTATTAATGCATTAACAATAAATCTATTTAAAGGAAAGGAAGTAAAGAAAATGAAAAAATTAGTTGTCCCAACCATGGCTTGTATGCATTGTGTTAAAAGAATTGAAGAAGTATTAAAGAAAGTAAAAGGAATTGGTAATTATACAATCGTATTAGAAGAAAAATCTGTAAACTTAGAAACAGAAGATGAAAAAATTATTAAAAAAGTTATTAGTGAATTAAAGAAAGCTGGAT
>CAZHQU010000077.1:0-7854 GCA_964534245.1 uncultured Coprobacillus sp. | reverse complement strand
AATTTAATCAAATTGTCCCGTTTCGAACAATATATTTAAAATTTTAAATAATTGACTCAATCTGAACAATAATAATGATATTTTACTTATTTTCTCATCTATCAATTTTTAATACAATTCAAACGTCAACAGTTTCAACATTTTTTATTCACATATATTTTCAAATAATATGTACATTAAAATAAAAGATGAAATTGTTAAATACAACTTCATCTTATTTATTAAACATATTACATTTCTTCTAAACATTCAATTCCTAAAATATTCATACATGTTGTCAAAACATTCTTAACAGCAGTCATTAATGCTATTCTACATAATTTCTTTTGTTCTGCTTCTTCATATAGTATACTTGCATCATGATATAATGATGAGAATAATTTAGCTAAGTTAAATGCATAGTTAGCGATAACGTGAGGACTCTTTTCTTTCGCAGCATGATTTACAATGCTTGAGAATGTACTTAATGTGCTAACGATTTCAGATTCAATTGGTAATTCCATAACTTCATAGTTAAGTTCATTTAAGTCATACTTAATTTCTGTAATCTTTCTCATAATTGATGAGATACGAGCATAAGTGTATTGTAAGTATGGTCCAGAACATCCTTCAAATGTTAAGGCTGAATCCCAATCAAAAATTACATTTTTGTCATTAGATGTTTTTTGGATAGAGAATTTTACTGCACCAGTGCTTATTGCTTCTCCTAATTTATCATTTCTTTGACGTCCATTAGCCTCTAAGTTATCTAATACCTTTTCTTTAGCAATCTTCATAAAGTCTTCTAAAAGTACAACAGTGCCATTTCTTGTTGACATGCTTCCTTCTTGTAACATTACAAATGAATAGTGTACAACTTCTGGAGCTTGGTATCCAAGTTCTGAAACAACTGTTTTGATTTGTTCAAAATATAATTTTTGATCTTCGCCAAGCACAACTATATTTTTAACACATCCTTGTTCACCTTTCCAAATTGTATAGCAAATGTCACGTAATGGGTATAGTGAAGTTTTATCTCCACGCGTAATTACTAGAGGTGTAAGTTTCTTGTAATTATCAAACATAATTACTAATCTTCCATCTTCATCTTCTTCAATGTGGATTCCTGCTTCTTTTTCATTAAGTGCTTTTAATTCTTCTAAAATCTTATCAACATTTTTATTGAAGATAAATTCTGATTCATAATCAAATGAATTATATTTAACACCTAATTGATTAAGAATACGTACTTGACCAGCGATACACGTGTCAACTATTTTTCTAAATTTAGCTCTTACTTCTAAATCATTATTTTCTAGTTTATATAATAAGTCAAATACTGCTTTTTCAACTTCTGGATCTTCTTTAACTAATTTATTTGTTTCTACATATAAGTTAAGTAAGTCATCAAATTTAACTTCTTCTTTATCTAATGCACCATATACAAGCATTGAGATTTGTTTTCCAATATCATTAACAAAGTAATGAACATCAACATCATAACCTTCAAACTTAAGTAATTGTACATAAAAATCACCTACAATCGCATTTCTTGATCTTCCTATATGTGGAGATGCATTTGGATTAATGCTACTGTGTTCGATCAAGCATTTTTTACCAACACCTACTTTTGATGATCCATAAGATTTATCTAAAACTGCGCTACTTATGATTGATTTATAATAGGCATTTTTGTCTAAATAAAAGTTTAAATATCCACCAACAGGAGTGCATTTTGTTACAAAACTTGGAAATTTAATTTCTGATAAGTTCTTAGCAATCTCCATTGGGCTTTTTCTTAAAGCTTTTGAAAAAGTAAAGCATGGTAAAGCTAAATCACCAAATTCAATGTTCTTTGGTAGTTCAAATAAACCAGTTATATCACTGTCTAAACTAACTTGCTTACTTAATTCATTTACTATTACATCTGATAGTGTTTTTTTAATATCCATTTTAATCACCTCATATTAAGCATTAAATTTTGTTAGGATTAAATATCCTAATAAAACATGTAAGATTAAACTTACTACATTTATAACAACGAAATACCAATGTTTAGTTTTATGTCTAAGAATGTACATTCCAAGTAATCCACCAATAGACCCAAATAAGAATGAAGATAAAAGCAATGTTTTTTCACTTATTCTTCTTTTATTCTTAATAGCTTTTTTCTTATCAATTCCATATAATGAAAAAGATAGGATTCCCATTACAAACAATACTATTAAATAAATTTCAAACATAATTTTCTCCAGTCCTAATTTAATATATTATCAAGTTCTAGTATCTTTTCTAAAGCATCACATGCTTTTTTACAAGCAATCATATTATAATCAGTATAATTATCAACTTGTCCGCTCACACCAATTATATCTGATATTGCTCTAATTGCCACAAAAGGTAAACCTAATACATAAGCACTTTGAGCAAAAGCTGTTGATTCCATATCAAAACATACTACATTTTCACCGTTAAAATGTGTATTTATAATATCATTACTAGATACTTCATCAGTTACAAACTTATCACCAGTAAGAATCATACCAATAGTACCAAAGTTTTTAATACACTCTAAGACTTTCTTGTCACCATAATAATATCTAGGTAAACGTGGCACCTGACCAAATTCATAGCTAAATGCAGTTGCATCAAAGTCAGAATAAGCAAGTTTTTCAGAAATACAAATTTCTCCTGGATTAACTTTTCCTTTAACTCCTCCACTTATGCCTAAATTAATAATTAAATCAATTCCTTCAAATAAAGAATCCATTAATGCTACAATAATACCAGTGTTAGTTTTACCTATTCCACCATTTGTAACAATAACATCATGCTTACCAAGCTTTCCAGTTTTAAATTCAAAGTTTTTATATTTAACTATTTCTTTATTTTGGATTTTATCAAAAAGATTTGTTACTTCTTTTTCCATAGCACTTATGATTGCAATCTTCATATTAATTTTCTCCTAAAAACTTTTTAGTTAGTTCTACATCTTTAGTTATTTGGCTAACTAATTCGTCTGTGTCAATAAATTTTTTTTCATCACGAATAAATTTTCTAAACACTACTTTAATTTTTTTATCATATAAATCTATATTTTCATCAATTATAAAGACTTCTAATCGAGTTTTATCTTGAGTATTAACAGTAGGATTTATACCGATGTTACATACTCCCAAATATGTTTTATTATCAATAATTACATTTGTAGCATAAACACCTTTACGAATATCTGTATATTTATCACCAATCGAGATGTTTGCTGTGGGGAAACCTAATTTTCTCCCAAGCTTTGCTCCGGAAGTGACTACACCTGTTATTTCAAACAAATCGAATCCATATTTAGTTAACTCATCAACTTTACCTAATCTTAAGTATTCTCTTATTGTATTAGATGATAATTTCTGTTTATTATCCATTATTAAATCAATAACAATTAAATTAAAAGAATCTAATGTATCTGTTGAGCCAATTGCACTTTTACCATATCTAAAATCACTACCAACAACTATTGTTTTTACACCAAGACTAGTTAATATATCATTAAATTCAAAATATGATAAATCTAAAATAGTAGAATCTAAAATGATTAAATAGTCTATATTATATTTAGAAATGACTCTAGCTTTTTCTTCTATGGTAAGAATTTTACCAGTATCTTTACGCTTATTAAGCACATAGTCTGGATGAACATCAAAAGTAATTACTGCTTTTAATGACTTTTGTTCTGATAGTTTCTTAAATATAGCAATATGCCCGTTATGAATACCATCATAAGCTCCTATTGTAACTGCTAAATTATTAAACTTAAGATCAGAACTATAGTTAATTATTTTCGTAAGTTTTTCCATAATATCATCCAAGTGATTACTTCCAAACCCTTTTGGCTTTGTAACTTGTGCCTTCTACTTTTTCATATATTCCAACTAATTTGTTTTTATATGTTAGGAATACTTCTTTATCTTCCACATTATAAATTCTAATCATCATTCCATTATTTACTCTATTGTAAATAAACTCATTAATCTCAATAACTTTATGATGTTTTATCGATTCAATAATATCAATAATTTTATAATTACCTGCTTTTATTTCATCTAATGTATAACTATTATCAACACTTAGTGAACCCGCTTTAATTCTTCTTAGAGCAGTCATATATGCAGGAAAGCCTAATCTATTACCTATTTCTTCACATAATGATCTAATATATGTGCCTTTACTAACATGAGCAAAGAACTCAAATACTAATGTATCATTGATAAATTTCAAATCACTAATGCGATATAATTCAAATATTTCATTTTCTTTAATTGGAGCCTCAACTGATTTTAACTCCTCACTTAATTTATCACCTTTTCTAGCAATATCATAAAGTTTCATCCCATTATGTTTAATTGCACTATGCATAGGTACTCTTAAATTAATCTTTCCTTGTAAATTCTTTAAAACTTTATCTACTTCTTCTAGTCTTATAGAATCAAAAGGAACTTCTTTTATTTTTGTTATTTTACCTTCCTTATCAAGTGAATCAGTTGTTATTCCAATTGTAATTTCTCCAACATATACCTTGTTATCTTCAAGTAAATAACTTGAAAGTTTTGTAGCATCACCTAGCAAAACTACTAACAAGCCGGTAGCTAGTGGGTCTAAAGTCCCAGCATGGCCTATTTTAGTTGATCCTATTGCTTTTTTTACTTTAGTAATAGCATCTTGACTAGATATCCCGTAAGGTTTATCAACTAAAATTACTCCACTTGGATCAAGCTCAAAAAATGTTAGTATTTCTTTGAACTGATTAATAATTGCTTTAGCTCCTGTTTTAAGTAGCTCATCTTTAGTTCTAAAACCATATGAACAACCAACACCAAATAATTTTGCATTAACGCTAGTTAACATGTCAACATCAGAATCCCCACAATATATTACTTCATCACATGTCAAATTCATCTCATTAACTATATTAATCACAGCTTCTGGATGAGGTTTTAGAGGAACATTTTCACGACTTCCTCTAGCAATATCAAATAAACCAGAAAAATATCTATTTACTACATCAACAGTATCTCGCTCAGGTTTATTTGATAAAACGCTAATCTTAATTCCTCTTTTCTTAAGAATCTTTAATGTTTTAATTACACCTTCATAAGGACTAGTTGTATTAGTTTTCCATAAGTTATAGCTATACATATAATCTTCATACATTGTTTTAAATAAATCGGTAGCTTGAAGATTATCTAAATCTAATGTTTCAAGAAGTTGTTTTGGAGCAACTTTTTTAATTGTTCTTTCAATTAGAATTTTAGCACCATTACCAACTAAATATTTTGCATCATTAACAGTGATTTTATCGAATCCATTTTTTGTAATAGAATAATTTAATGCCTCTGTTATATCATTAATTGTATTTAGTAATGTTCCATCTAAGTCAAAAATAATTCCTTTAAAAGTACTCATAATTCACCATCTTCCATAGTTTTACATTATATTATACTTTAAAAATGCAAAAAAATCAATAGGTTAAAATATATAGGCATTTTTTAAATATATTAAATAGATTAAAAAAAGTGCCTTAATCTAACTTAAGGCACTTAATTCACAAATAATTATTTAATAATTATTTCCTATTTATATTTTATTGTTTATTCATTTCTAATTATAAAAATGGATTAAAATTGAAGTTTTCATCTAATTCAATAATGAATTCAGCAATTAAATCAATGATTTCTTCAACATCTTTTAAGTTACAAACCTCTACTGAAGAGTGCATATATCTTAAAGGAATGTTAACTAAGTAACATGGAACGCCATCAAAACGTGAGAAAATGTTATCAGTATCAGTAAAAGTTCTTGATGGGCAAACATCATATTGAACATTAAATCCTAACTTCTTAGCAAGTTCTAACATCTTTTCATGCATAGGTTTATTCATTAATGATCCCCAAGTAAGTGTAGGACCTTTGCCTAAACATACTTCACCACTATGATATTCTAAATATCTAATGTCATTTGCATATGTTACATCAACAATAATTGCACAAGTAGGTTTAACAAAGTTTGCGGCGGACATAGCACCACGGCCAGTAGTTTCTTCACCTACTGTTGTGCTGACATAAACACCATTTTTAGTTCCTTTTTCTTTAGCTTTTTTCATTGCTTCAAGGCAAATATATGCACCCAATCTATCATCTAATGCACGTGCAGCAAACATATCTTTGTATAAATGTTCATACTCATATTGATGAATAATTGGATCACCAACTTCAACAAGTTCTAATGTTTCTTCTTTTGATGAAGTACCTAAATCTAAAATTAAATCTTCAATTTTTGGAGAAGTTTTATCATTTCCTGGTAAATAACCAAATACACCAGGAACTAATCCTTTCTTAGTTAAAACATATACATGTTGACAAACATATGCATAGCTTCTAACTCCACCATTTCTTAGTACTCTACAAGTACCATCATTATTTACTTTATCGATTAGTAAACTAATTTCATCAATATGTCCAGATAATAATACTTTAACAGGACTTTCAGTATTGATTGCAGTAATAAGATTCATATTTTGTTGCTTATAAAATTCATCTGCATAAGGTTTCATTTCTTCAATTACAACCTTTTGAATTTCTAATTCATGTCCAGATGGTGATGGTGTTTTTAATAACTTGTAAAGTAAATCTAAATTCATAATTATTCTCCTTTTCTTTTATTGTATGCACTTATGTATACAATATTATATCATATTTAAGTAATTTTATAAATATTTATCAGTAATATAATTTGTTGTTTTATTATATATGTAACTATAATCTTTAATTACATCTTTCATTATTCCTATGCTATGTTCATCATAATCATTATGTTTATAAATAAATTCTGCACCTTTTGTAGCACCCATATTAATCGCTTTAAGCAATTCAATTGCAGTTTTGAAATCATCATCAGTAAGTTTCATTCGTTCCATAAGGACAACTATTTCTCTACCTAAAGATAAATCATCAGTAGGATTATGACCTTTATCAATAATCAAATTTGAAATATTTGATTCATGTTTTTTAAAAATAGAAATTATCTCATTTAACAATTCTTTAATCTCTTCATCATGGGTTTGATCTTTATAAATTCTTGAAACTTTAGTACCCAAATGAATTGATTCTAAAAATGTATTTAAATCTTTATATTTATCCATAAAAATACCTCCAATAGTTATTTTTACTATAAATATACATTTTTATACACATAAAAATCATAATACTATTTTAATAAATTTTTTATAGCAAACGCTACTCCACTTTCCTCATTACTTTTTGTAACAAAAGTACATCTCTTTTTAATATCATCAGGACTATTTCCCATTGCTATACTTATACCTACGGGTTTTAACATTGATAAGTCATTATAATTATCTCCGATTGCACAAGCATCAGTAATATCAATATCAAAATAATCACATATAGCTTTTACAGCATTCCCTTTTGAAGCTTCTATATTAAATATTTCTAAATAATATGGTGAAGAAAACTCTAAATTAACTCTTTTTGATATCTTAGATATTTCCTCTTTATATCTTAGTAAATCGTTTGTTTCACCATATAATAATATCTTATTAACACCATTTTCACACATCATCTTATAATCAAAAGATTTAATTGGTGGACATCCTGATTTAAACCCATAACTTTTTGTTGTTTCAGAAATTATATTCACATATAATTTACTATCACTCCAAACAACAACATTAATTTTATTATCATATATATACTTTAATATATTATATGCCTCTTCAGTATCGATAGTCTTATTATAAATTATTTTATTTGTATCTTTTGTAATAACCATAGCTCCATTAAAAGTAATAAAAGGCATATCATA
>CAZHQU010000076.1:0-7877 GCA_964534245.1 uncultured Coprobacillus sp. | reverse complement strand
AAGATGTGGAACAATAATAAATATTATATGTAGTATTACAGGCTTTGTGTTTTTCTCAATTACTAAAAGTATGTCAATTCTACTTGATACACTTATATCAGTTATTTTATGTGTATCGACAGTAATATCTATATTTGTATCTAAAAAGAAAAATAATAATAGTAATTTGGAAGCTAAATTTCTAATATTTAGAGCATTTATTATGTTAGGAGTAATTATATATACAATTATTGATGGGAGTATTTGTATTTATGATTTTAGTAAAGGCACACTTGTAACTGATTATAATGTTGATAATATTAGTTTAATTATTTATGTTGTTATGATGGCATCTTTATGTTTTTTAATCACTTTTACTTATTCATATTTTAATAATAAATTGAGTAAAAAATCTGAGATTATTAACATAGAGATAAAGGCAAGTATTTATGATGGGTTAGTTACAATTTTTGCTATAGGTAGTTTATTACTATTTTCAAATGTATCATTTTTAAGTTCTATTAAAGATATAGGAGATTCAATTACAGTTATTTTATTATCACTATTCTATTTGGTGACACCAATAAAAGAGCTAAATAAGAACTTCGGCAAATTAAAAAAACAATACTAATTGTTTTACATTACTAATTGTTTTACGAAATTTATTGTTTTAGATGATTTATAAGACAATATTAATTAACTTCAGTTTAATTCTGAAGTTTTTCTTTTTTTAATATTTAAAAGTAATAGACATTTTATATAAAATATAGTATAATTTACTTAATATGATACTATGGAGGATTTTGCTATGGTGAAAAGAATTGGTATTTTAACTTCTGGTGGAGATGCGCCAGGAATGAATGCGGCAGTTCGTGCCGTTGTTAGAGCTGGTATAGATAGTGGTTTAGAAGTGTACGCTATTTATAATGGTTATTTAGGCTTATATAAAGGTCAAATTGAACGAATGTATCGCAAAAGCGTATCTGATAAATTGCGTTTAGGTGGAACGTTCTTAGGAACAGCTCGTCTTCCAGAGTTTAAAGAAAAAGAAGTAAGAGAACAAGCTATTGAAAATCTTAAACTTTTTGGTATTGATGCTTTAGTATGTATCGGTGGTGATGGAACATATCGTGGTGCATTATCACTTCATGAAATGGGCATTTGTACTGTTGGTATTCCAGGAACTATTGACAATGATATTAAAGGAACTGACTATACTATTGGATTTGATACAGCTTTAAACACATCAGTAGAATGTGTGGATAAACTTCGTGATACATCTGCATCACATTATCGTTGTAGTGTAATTGAAGTTATGGGAAGAAACTGTGGTGACTTAGCAATGCTAACAGGTATTGCGACTGGTGCTGAGTATGTAATTTGTAAAGAAACTGGCTTTGATATGGATGAAATGATTGAAACTATTAAGAAAGCAGCTAATAGCAAAAACTTTGCAATTGTTGTTGTTGCGGAAAACATGGTTAATGTTAATGATTTAGCAAAAGCTATTTCTGAAAGAACTCCATTCCAAGCACGTGCAACAGTTTTAGGTCATATTCAACGTGGTGGAAAACCTTCAGCAAGAGACAGGGTTTTAGCATCTCAAATGGGTGTTAAAGCGGTTGATGCATTAATCGATGGTGAATCAGGTGTTTGTGTTTGTATTGAAAACGATAAGATCATTACTAAGAAAATTGTTGATGCTCTTAATAGTAGTGATGAATCAATTCAACGCAGATACGAAGTACTTAAGAGAATTTGGTAAACATAATATAATAATTATAAAATATAGATAACATAGATAATTTAGATAATATATAAAGGTGACTAAAATGGGTAAAAATAAAACATGCTATGTAACTACTCCTATATATTACTCAAGTGGTAGTGTACATGTAGGTAATTCATATACAACAATTGCTTGTGATGCGTATGCACGTCATCATAGATTAGCTGGATTTGATACATTCTTCTTAACTGGAATGGATGAACATGGTTTAAAAATCGAAGAAGCTGCAAAGAAACAAGGAATTACTCCTCAAGAACTTACTGATAGAATAGCTGAAGATACACAAAAATTATGGAAAGAATTAAAAATTACTAATGATTATTTTATCAGAACTTCTGATAAGAAACATATGGATATTGTTAAAGACTTGTTTGAAAGAATGCTTGCTTCAGATGACATTTATTTAGGTAGTTATGAAGGTGACTACTGTGTATCATGTGAATCATTCTTTACTAAGACTCAATTAGGTGAAAACAACACTTGTCCTGACTGTGGAAAACCAACAAGAGTTGTTAAAGAAGATTGTTATTTCTTAAGATTAAGTAAATATCAAGATAAATTATTAGAATTCATTAAGAACAATCCATCATTTATTGAACCTGAAACAAGAAGAAATGAAGTAGTATCATTTATCGAAAGTGGTTTAGAAGACTTATGTGTAAGTAGAACATCTTTCACATGGGGTATTCCTGTAACATCTAATCCTAAACATGTTATCTATGTTTGGATTGATGCATTATCAAACTATATTACTGCTTTAAATTATTCTACTGATAAAGATGAAAATTATAAGAAATATTGGGAAAATGGTGAGAAAGTAGTTCACGTTGTTGGTAAAGATATTTTAAGATTCCATGCAGTTTACTGGCCAATTATGTTAATGGCTTTAAATATTCCAATTAACTATAAGTTATATGCTCATGGTTGGGTATTAATGAAAGATGGAAAGATGAGTAAATCTGCTGGTAATATTATCTATCCAAGAGATGTAATTAGTCGTTATGGATTAGATGCGTTAAGATATTATTTATTACGTGAAATGCCATTAGGAAATGATGCAATTTTCTCATATGACAGATTTATTGAAAGATATAATTCAGATTTAGCAAATGACTTAGGTAATTTACAAAGTAGAACTGTTTCAATGATTAATAAATACTTTGGTGGAACTATTACAAAACCTGAAAGTTTTAAATCGGAATTTAGTAATGGTTTATTAGAAGTAATTAATGAAAGTAAAGAAAAAGCTCTAAATTCTTTATCTAACTTTAGATTCCAAAATGCTAACATTGAAATCTGGAACATTGTTCGTCGTGCTAATAAGTACATTGATGAAACTACTCCATGGGTTCTTGCTAAAGATGAAGCTAATAAAGATGTTTTAAATGAAGTTATGTATATGCTTTATGAATCATTAAGAACTGCTGTTACTTTATTACAAGCAATTCTTCCTGATACAGCAAATCATATGTTAAGCGAATTATCAGTTAAAGAAGAAAATAGAACTTATGAATCATTAGCTTATGGACTATATGATGAAGTAAAAGTATGCGAAAAAGTTGAAATTCTATTTAAACGTTTAGACGTTAAGGCTGAACTTGAATATCATGAATCTAAAAAAGTTAAGCCTTTAGAATTAAAACCTGAAATCACAATTGATGATTTTGATAAAATTGACTTAAGAATTGGTAAGGTTTTAGAAGCTAAGAAGATGGAAAAATCAGATAAGCTTTTAGTTTTACAAGTTAAGATTGAAGAAGAAGTAAGACAAATCGTATCTGGTATTGCACAGTACTATAAACCTGAAGAATTAATTGGTAGTAATGTAGTTGTTGTGGCGAACTTAAAACCAGTTAAATTAAGAGGAACAATGTCAAATGGTATGATTCTTTGTGCTTGTGACAAAGACTCATTAGAAGTATTAAAAACTCTTAAGAAAGGCGAATTCTCTAAAGTACAATAATGAAAAAATTACTATCTTTCTTCTCAGACAGAAACTTTATGTCTATTTTTGGAACTATTGCAGGGACAATTATTTATTGTTTAGGCGTAGTATTACTTCTTGACTTAGGGAACTTTTATGCAGGTGGAATAACTGGTATTTCTCAATTAATTGATACATTCACTGGTCTATCTATTAAGAGTGTTTTAATTCCGTTATTAAATTTCCCATTATTCTTAATTGCATGGAAAAGCGTTAGTAGAAGATTTGCTGTGCTATCATTAACATCAGTATTATTACAATTTGCTGTTATTGCTGTATTAGAATATTTATTTGCTGGTGATAATCCGATACTTAAAAACCCATTTGATGATCCAAGTGTAAGTAGATTATTCTTAGCAATCTTTGGTGGTTTAGTAACTGGCGCAGGTTGTGCTATATGTTTAAGATTTGGTGGATCTACTGGTGGTCTTGATATTATCAGTCAATATATGTCACTTGTTAAACATATTAACTTTACTAAGTTTTCTTTTATTGTTGATTTAATGATAATTGGTGTTGCGGCGTGTATTAATCCATTAACTGGAGCTTATACAATTGTTAGACATATTATTTCAATTGTTGCTTACGATAAGATTCATACAACCTATAACTATGGTAAGATTTCAATCGTTACTGAAGAAAAACAACGAATGAGAGATGCTTTATTAAAGAGATTTAATCATGGTATTACAATATATCAAGCAACTGGTGGTTTCTCCAATAAACCTAAATACGTTTTAGAATCAACATTATGGAGTTTTGAACATGCAGATTATGTAAAACTTGCTAAAGAAGTTGACCCAAAATGTTTTATAACTTATTCAGCAATTAAGAAAGTTGATGGAACATTTAATATTAAAACTATAGCATAGTTTGTATTTATAAATTAAAGAAATAAATTAAATAAAATTACAAAAAAGATTGACAAATAAGTTAAAAAGTGGTATTATATATAAGGTACATTTTTATTAACCCACAATAAAAAAGCCCTCTTATAAAAAATATAATTTTATACTAAAAATCAAATAATTCCACAATATTTGACAATTAGAAATTATTTCGGAGGAAAAAAATGAATAAAAGTTTTATGGCTAACGCTCAAAACGTTGAGCGTAAATGGTATGTAGTAGATGCTACAGATTTAGTATTAGGTCGTTTATCAACTGAAGTTGCTGCAATTTTAAGAGGTAAACATAAACCAACATTTACTCCACATGTATTATGTGGTGATTGCGTTATTATCGTTAATGCAGAAAAAGTTGCTCTTACAGGATCAAAATTAGATGATAAGATGTACTATCGTCATTCAGGATATCCTGGTGGATTAAAAAGTAGAACAGCAAAAAGAATGTTAGAACTTCAACCTCAAAAAGTTCTAGAAAAATCAATCAGAGGTATGTTACCTAAAAATAGATTAGGTGACGATATGTATAGAAATCTTTATGTTTATGTTGGTCCAGATCATCCACATCAAGGCCAAAAACCTGAAGTATATACATTAAGAGGATAGGAGGCAGATTATGGCACAAGTTCAATATTATGGAACAGGTAGACGTAAAAGTTCTGTTGCCCGTGTTCGTTTAGTTCCTGGTAGTGGTAAAATCATTATTAATGATCGTACATTTGTTGATTATATCCCATCTGCAGCTGTTAGATTAGACGTTTTACAACCATTAAACATGACTAACACTCAAACTAGTTATGATGTATTAGTTAATGTATGTGGCGGTGGAATCGTTGGTCAAGCTGGTGCTATTCGTCATGGTATAAGTCGTGCATTATTAGAAGTAAATCCAGAATTCCGTTCAGTTCTTAAAAAAGCGGGAATGCTTATGCGTGACCCACGTGCTAAAGAACGTAAGAAATATGGTCTTAAAGGTGCTCGTCGTGCTCCACAATTCTCTAAACGTTAATTCGTTAGGATTGATTATGATTTTGTTAGGGTCTACAAATTGTGGACCCTTTTTATTCTCTTATACTCAAATTTAAAAAATTAAATAACATGGGCTAGTTTTTGGATTCGATTGGCTTTTTGAAGTCTAGTAAGCATACCGTGGTCGTGCACGTTAAAACATAAGCTAGGTTTATTAAATTAAACGCAAACAATCAAAATTTAGCATTCGCTGCCTAATAGCGGATACACGACAAGAGGCCGTCTCTCAGGGCGTCTTCGAGTGTCTTAGATACTGAGGGTTGTACATTAGGAATACCTTGGCTTAGTGTATGAAATCTAAAGGTTAGGCATTAATATCTTGCTTATTACATATTAATGTACGAACTAAAGAAAATAAGATAAGTATGTAGAAGTCCGGATGAATCTTAGTTAAGACCGGGGTTCGATCCCCCGCTAGTCCACCAATAGATATAGTAGACGAATATGCTAGATTTGAATTTATCGATGGCAGTTTGTCTTTAGTTATAAATTTAATAAAGTATGAAGAAGGTAGATAGAGATATCTGCTTTTTTTTGTTATCTCGAATTTGTTTTATAAAATCCCCCTAAAACCAATAAATTATTTACACATTATATTAGATTTTTTCTCAATTTTATGATAAAATATTTGTATAAATTTGTATATCTTTATATATTTTAAATAATATCTTTCATAAATGAAAGGAGATTCTAAATATGACTTTAAAAGAACAATTAATTTATGTAAGAACCAAATTACAATTAACTCAAGCAGAACTTGCAGAAAAAACAGGTATTGCTAAAATAACTATTGCTAAATGGGAAACCAATGAGATTAAGCCACAAGTAAAAGCATATGGTAAATTTTTAGCGTTCTGTGAAGCTAATGGAATAGAATTTAAATAAGGTTTAGAGAGGTAGTACAAATATGGATAACAAAAAAGAAATTGAAAGAGCAGAATTACACAAGACAATATGGTCTATCGCAAATGATCTTAGAGGTAGCGTTGATGGTTGGGATTTTAAAGCATATGTTTTAGGATTTTTGTTTTACAGATATATATCAGAAAACTTTAAGAATTATGTTAATAAAAATGAAGAAGAAGCAGGAATTGAAAATTTTGATTACGCAAAAATGAGCGATGAAAATGCTATTAATGCAAGAGAGTACTTTATTAAAGCAAAAGGATTCTTCATTCTTCCAAGTGAATTATTTGAAAATGTTAAGTTAAGAGCATCAAGTGATGAAAACCTAAACGAAACATTAGAAAGAATTTTTAGAAACATTGAAGATTCAGCAAAAGGAACAGAAAGTGAAGATAACTTTGCTGGATTATTTGACGACATAGATGTTAATTCTAATAAACTTGGTGCAACTGTAAATCAAAGAAATGAAAAGTTAGTTAAGATTATCAATTCAATCGCTGGTATGAAACTTGGTAATTATCAAGATAATTCAATTGATGCTTTCGGAGATGCTTATGAGTTTTTAATGACTATGTATGCATCTAACGCTGGTAAATCTGGAGGGGAATTTTATACTCCACAAGAAGTATCAGAATTACTTACAAAGATTGCAATTTTAGATAAGACTGAAGTAAATAAGGTTTATGATCCAGCTTGTGGATCTGGTTCACTACTTTTAAATACTGCAAAAATATTAGGGAAAGAAAATGTAAAAAACGGATTCTTTGGACAAGAAGTAAATCCAACAACATATAACTTATGTAGAATTAATATGTTCTTACATGATATAGATTATGATAAATTCGATATTGCTTGTGATGATACATTAAAGAATCCAGCACACTGGGATGATGAACCATTTGAAGTAATTGTTTCAAATCCACCATATTCAATTAAGTGGGATGGAGATGATAATCCTATATTAATTAATGATCCAAGATTTTCTCCTGCAGGTGTTTTAGCTCCAAAAGGAAAAGCAGACTTAGCATTTATAATGCACTCGCTAAATTGGTTAGCAACTAATGGTGTTGCTTCTATTGTATGTTTTCCAGGCATTTTATATCGTGGTGGAGCAGAACAAAAAATTAGAAAATATTTAGTTGATAATAACTTTATTGATTGTATTATTCAACTTCCAGATAATCTATTCTATGGTACATCTATAGCAACTTGTATTATGGTATTAAAGAAGTCTAAAAATGATAATAAAGTATTATTTAGTTTTATTGCTTATGATAGAAAAAGTA
>CAZHQU010000075.1:0-7965 GCA_964534245.1 uncultured Coprobacillus sp. | reverse complement strand
AATCAATTCTAAAATAGCTTGACTTCTCCCTTTTACACCAAGTTTTTGTATAACATTTGAGATATGATTTCTCACAGTCTTTTCGCTTATATGTAACTTATGAGCTATTTCAACTGTATCATAACTTTTCACTAACATTTCAAATATTTCTCTTTCTCTTGGTGTTAGGAATTTTTCCATATGCACATTATCACCTCATTGTCTATTTTATAATATGCATATATTCTAATTTAGGTTATATATTTTTAATATTTCTTCTTTTTGTTCTTCTGTTAATTTTAACTTATCTAAGCGCTCTTTGAAGTCTACTTCACCTAACGCTTTTAATATTTCGTTCTTCTTTACTTTTCCAATACCTTTGATATTATCAAGTTTCGAACTCACTATATTTTTCGCATGAGTATTGTGATGGAAACTTATTGCATATCTATGGACTTCATCTTGTATTCCTGTTAAGAACTTAAATAATGAACTTCTTCTTTCTAATTCTATTAGTTCATTATTATATAGGATTTCTTTAGTTCTATGGTTATCATCTTTAACTAATCCCATTACTGGTATATCTACTTCAATATCTTTTAAAGCTTGTAATGCTGCGTTTACTTGAGGTTTCCCACCATCCATAATTATTAGATCTGGCATTTTCTCGTTTTCCTCTTTAAGTCTTTTATATCTACGAGTTATTATTTCATAGAATGTATTAGCATCATCGCTACCAACTATTGTCTTAACTTTATACTTACGATAGTCTTTTGTTGACTTTTCTCCATTAATATACTTAACCATTGCGCTTATTGCACTTATACCTTGAATGTTTGAGTTGTCGAAGGCTTCAATATCATTTGCTTTTTCTATATGTAATAAATTAGCAAGAGAGATTGCGGCACCCATTGTCATTTCATATGTTCTTTGTTTCTTTAAAATTAAGTTATCTAGTTCTTTGTTTATATTAACTAATACTAAATCTAAGAGTTCTTTTTTCTTTCCTTGTTTAGGGGCGAAAGATATCTTTAATAACTTCTCATCAAATAGATTTGAGTTTTCTTCAGTTAGTGCTTCTTTTGGAAGTATTATTTCTTTTGGAAGTGGATTATTATTAATTAGATAAAACTGATTAACAAATCCAATGAACATTTCTAATGAATCATTTATTAAGTCAAAAGTAAAGGCTTTTCTTTCGATTACTTTTGTTTCTCTAACATGGAATACTTGGATATTGATATAGTCTTCTTTAACTGCGTAGTTAAAGATATCACTATTATCAAGACCTGTCTCCATTTTTTGCTTTTCACCTATTGCTTCTAAATCTGCTATTATATTTCTATATTCTAAAGCTTCTTCGAAATTTAAGTTTTCACTAGCTTCGTTCATTTTGATTTTTAGATTTCTAATCTCATCTTTTATGTTCCCACCAAGTAAATTAGTAATTTTATTTATTATTTCTGAATATTCATTTTCTTCAACACATCTAATACAAGGACCTAAACAATTATTTATATGATAATATAAACATTCTTTTTTAGGTATGTTTCTACATTTTCTTAAAGGATATATTTTATTTAACATATCTACTGTTGATCTTGCGGCTTTGGCATTAGGGTAAGGGCCGAAGTACTTACCCTTATGATTTAGCTCTCTTGTATATGTTATTCTTGGATGTTTTTCGTTTGTAAGTAATATATATGGATACATTTTATCATCCATTAGCATTATGTTGTATCTTGGTCTATGCTTTTTTATTAGATTCATTTCTAATATTAAAGCTTCTTTTTCTGTTGATGTTATAATAAACTCAAAATCTACTATATCCATTACTAGTCTAGTTGTTTTTGAATTATGTTTTCCAGTAAAGTATGATTTAACACGATTAGATAAATTCTTAGCTTTACCTACATAGATTATTGTGTTATCTTTATTCTTCATTAAGTAACATCCAGGATTTGTTGGTAATTCTTTTAGTTTATCTTTAATGCTAATTTTATCACTCATAAACATCTCCCCAATCATAATAAATTATGATTTTATAATACTACATATTTGTATTATTCTTCATCATCTTCTTTAGTATTGTATGTAATACCTTTAAGGATATTTTCTATCTTCTCACCATATGCTAAAGATTCATCATATTTTAATCTTAGCTCTGGGATCTTTTTTATCTTTAATACTTTTGAAAGTGAACTTCTAATATAGCCACTTGCTTTTTCTAAGTTTTTGCTTGTGGCTTCTTTTTGCTCATCATTTCCTAAAATTGTATAATAAAGAGTTGCGATAGAGCAGTCGTTTGTCAAGCTTACTTTTGTTACTGTTACAAATCTTAATCTATCGTCTTTACTATTTAATAAAATAGTACCTATTTCTCTTTCAATTATTCTTTCTAATCTTTCAACTTTAAAACCCATATTATTGGTCAACTTCCTCCATTATAAATGCTTCAATAATATCTCCTTCTTTAACGTCATTGAAGTTTTGAATAGTGATACCACATTCGAATCCGTTCTTAACTTCTTTAACATCATCTGCTCCACGTCTTAATGTACCAACTTTACCTGTATAAACTACTATACCATCTCTAATTAATCTTACTTGACTATTTCTAGTAATCATACCATCAGTTACATAACTACCGCAGATAGTACCAACTTTAGATACTTTGAATAATTTACGAACTTCAACTTCACCAATTACTTTTTCTTCAAATACTGGATCAAGCATACCTTTCATAGCTGCTTCGATATCTTCAAGCAATTTATAAATAATATTATATAATCTTATTTCTACTCCACTTTCAGCAGCTTGTTTAGTAATTGTACTATTTGGTCTAATGTTAAATCCAATTAGGATTGATTTAGATGCTACTGCTAATGTGATATCGTTTGCTGTGATAGCGCCGACACCAGTACTTACGATGTTAATCTTAACACCTTCAACATTTAATTTCATTAATGAATTTTGTAATGCTTCAACTGAACCTTGTAAATCACCTTTAATGATTAAGTTGATTTCTTTATCATCGTTATTTAAGTTATCAAATAATGATGCTAGTGATACTGCTTTCTTACTATTACGTGCAGCATTAACTCTCTTTAGTCTTTCTTCACTTACTAGTTTAGCTGTTTTTTCATCACTAAAGATCATAAAGTAATCACCAGCTTGAGGAACATCTACTAAACCTGTAACCTCAACTGCTTTAGATGGTCCTGCAGCTTTCATAATTGCTTTAGTTTCATCTTGCATTGCTCTAATCTTACCATATGTTGTACCTACAACGATTGGGTCACCAATTTTGATTGTACCATTTTTAACTAATAATGTGGCAACTGGACCTCTACCTTTTGTAAGTTGAGCTTCGATAACTGTACCGTATCCTAATCTGTTTGGATTAGCTCTATAGTTTTCCATTTCAGCAACCATTAATACTGTTTCTAATAAATCGTCAATACCAGTTCCTTTTAATGCAGAGATATTAATAAATTCATAATCTCCACCCCATTCAGATGTAACGATACCCAATTGTGCTAATTCTTCTTTTACTCTATCAGCATTAGCTTGAGGTTTGTCACATTTGTTTACAGCAACAATTAGAGGAACTTTTGCGGCAAGAGCATGGTCAATTGCTTCTTTTGTTTGAGGCATTACACCATCATCTGCAGCAACTACTAAGATTACAATATCAGTAACATTGGCTCCACGAGCACGCATTTCAGTAAATGCAGCATGTCCTGGAGTATCTATAAATGTAATTTTCTTATCTTTAACAGTAACTTGGTAAGCACCAATCTTTTGAGTAATACCACCAGCTTCGCCCATTGTAATTCTTGAACTTCTAATTGTATCTAGTAATGTTGTTTTACCATGGTCAACGTGGCCCATAATAGTTACAATTGGAGGACGAGATTCTAAGTTTTCTTCATCGTCATCAATAATCATTTCTTCGAATTTAGTAATGTCAACAACTACTTTATCTTTTAATTCAAATCCAAATTCATCAGCAATAATTTCAGCTGCATCACGATCTATTGGTTGTGTAACTGAAATCATATAACCAAGTTGTACTAACTTCTTAACGATTTCACCATTAGAAATTCCCATCTTTTCAGCAAGCATACCAGCAGTCATACCTTCTTCAAAGTATATTACAGTTTCTTTAACGCTATTTTGTTTGATATTACTTTGTCTATTTTCTTTTTGATTATTTTTCTTTTTATTTTTTACATTCTTAATTCTTGTATATTGCTTTTCACCTTTTTCATAAGAATCATATTTGTCATCATAGAATCTTGTAAGAGTTACTTCTTTTACTTCTGCTTTAGGTTCAGCTTTTACATATTCTTCTTTCGATTCTTCTTTAACTTCAGGTTCCTTAACTTCTGTTTTTGGAGCAGGTTTCTTTTCTTCTGCTTTAACAGGAGTTTTTTTAGTTTCAGCTTTCTTTGGTTCTTCTTTCTTAGCGTCGGCTTTTGATTCTTTCTTAACTTCTTCTTTAACTTCGGCCTTTCTAGCTTCAGCTTTCTTTGGTTCTGCTTTTTGGGCAGGTTTCTTAGTTTCTACTTTTGGTTCTTTCTTAGTTTCTACTTTTGGTTCTTTCTTAATTTTTTTAGGCTTAATGTCAATACCATATTTCTTACTAAGCTTTTTCATAACATCGCTATCAACATCAGTTTCAGCTGTAGCATTTTCATATCCTATATTATCAAGTAATGATAATAAACTATCTTCTGTACATTTCACATTATTCTCAATTAAAATTTCTAATATCTCTTTAACTTTCATTCTTAACATCCTCCTTTAAAAGATTGTTTAAGTTATTTGTAAATCCTGGATCTGTAATTCCAACAACCATTAAGTTGTCTTTCCCAGTGGCTTTTCTTAAATCATCACATGTTAGTTTAATAACTAATTTTGCTTTGTAATATTCACATTTGTTTAAAAACTTATTCTTAGTATTATCCGATGAATCAGTTGATACGAATACCATTTTTACTTTTCCTTTTGCCATTGCCATTGTAACAGCATCAGTTCCAAAGATAGTTTTACGTGCACGTGTTGCAAGTCCTATCATTTGTATAATTTTTTCTTTAACATTTGTATTATTAATAGTTTTATTATTCAAGTGCCTCACCAACTAATTTTCTTAATTCATCATAAATACTCTTATCAACTTTTACTTCTAACTCTCTATCTAATACTTTTTTCTTTTCAGCAAGATTAATAGCTTCAATACTTTTACTTATGTATCCGCCTCTTCCATTAGTCTTACCTTTAAGATCAATAACTACATTACCTTCAGGTGTTCTTACAACTCTAAACATTTCTCCTTTTGGATGTTGTTCATGTGTTGCTAAACATCTACGCATTGGAATCTTCTTTGGTTTATTCATGTATCTCTACCTCATATAAACTAATTTTTTAATATACGTTATATGTGAAACTAATTCCTTCTCTTAATGCGTCTGAATGTCTCTTAATATCAATCTTCCATTGTGTAGCATAACATGCTAAACGAACATTTTGACCATTTCTACCGATTGCTAAAGAATATTGTTCATCTTTAACAATTACTAAAGCTTGTTTGTTCTTTTCATTTACAACTACACTTAAGCTACGAGCTGGAAGTAATGCTTCAGAGATTAAATCAACTGGATCATTTTTCCATGTAAAGATATCAATCTTTTCTTGATTAAGTTCCTCATTGATTGCTTTAATTCTTAAACCACCTTGTCCTACACAAGCACCTTTTGGATCTAAGTTAGGTTTTGTAGCTAAAACACCAATCTTAGTTCTACTACCTGCTTCACGAGCAACACCCATAATTTCAATAGATCCATCACTGATTTCAGGGATGTTAAGTTCAAATAATTTAGTAACGATTTCACGGTTAGCTCTGCTAATATAAACTTTTGGACCTTTAGTTGTCTTTTCGACTTTTAAGATATACACTTTCTTAGTTTCTCCTGGAGTAAATGTTTCACCAGGAATAGTTTCAGAAATAGGCATTGAAGCAAATATACCTTTACCGATAGAGAATGTAACGAAACTTGCGTTAACATCATTAACTTCAGCAGTAATAATTTCTTTAACTTTTTCGCTAAAGAACTTGTAAGCTTCTTCTCTTTCTAAATTCTTTAATTCATTTGAAAATGTATTTTTAAACTTAGATACAGACTTTCTTCCTAATTTAGTAAAATCAATTTCTTCTCTAATTACTACACCAGGAACAATTTTAGCTCTTGGTTTGATTTCTTTTGCTCTTTCAACAGTGATTTCGCCTTTATTACCTTCTGTAATTTCTTCAACTACATAATGATATTCATAAACACGAATTCTTTTCTTTTCAAAGTCGATATCTAATTTGATATCGCCATCATGTTCTGTGTCACGACAAGCAACTGCCATAGCCATTTCAACTTTTGCTAGAACATCTTCGATTGATAGACCTTTTTCTTCAGCAACTAATTCTAAATTTTCAAAAAAATTCTTACTAATCATTTTTAATAGTCCTCCTAAAACTTAACCGCTAATCTAATTTTACTAATTTTATTTTTTTGAATTTCAACATTTTTCTTTACATTTTTTGCCATGTAACTTAATGCAATAGTTTCACCATCAAAACTTAATAGATCACCATAGAATTCTTTAATACCATTAATCTTCTCATATGTACTTACAAATACATACTTACCAACAGATTTAGCAATATCTTCATCTGTTCTTAATTCTTTCTCAATACCCTCGCTAGAAACCTCTAAGTAGTATTCTTCATCAATAAAATCCTCTACATCTAATTCATTACTAATTAATTCGTTTAAATTAGATGCTTCATCAAGAGATAACCCATCTTCTCCCTCAGCAATAACTCTTAAAATCTTAATGCCACTTTCAAAAACATAATCAACTGAGATAATCTTTAATCCTAGCTTTTCAGCACATCTTTCTGATAAAGCTATGCTCTTCTCAACAATTACATTTTTAGAAGTGTTTTTATTCACACTTTTCATAATATCACCCCTTAAAGATTCCATTAATAAAGGAGTGAGATAACCCACTCCTATATTCTTTCATATACTTTATTATATTATATCATAATATTGATTTTTTGTAAATAGTTTTTTTATAATTTCCTATTTCGTACTTTTTTAAGTCTTAAAATTTTTGTTATTTTTACTCTTAATCTTGTAATTATTTTATATAATTGTTATAATTTATCATATCTTAATCTATTGGAGGTTTCTATGCCAAAGAAATATTACATCTACTCTAAAAAGAAATAATTATTTTGTATTTTTAATACAGAAGGTAAACCTTTCGATTTTGGAATAGATACATATAAACTAAATTATATTAATTTAAACCAAAACCAAAAAGAAAATTTATTTGAACAATTAGAAGATTGGATTTTTTGCATAAAACATGAATCTTATTTTTTAGATGATAATGGTGAAACAAATAAGGATTATCCAATAGAAATGTGCAAATTAAATTCTCACGAGTTATTTGAGTTTTTTACTAAATAATGTTTTATCTTTTAATGGTCTTATTGTTTCTTTTAACAATGAACATTTAGATCCATTTGGTAATTCTTCATTTAATCATAAGTGTATACTTTTTAAAAATGGAGAAATTGTAGGGGAGAATGTAAAAACTATTTCGTCTTCTGGTATGCTAGGTAATTTAAATGAAGATATTTATACATTTTCTCTAATTAAACAAAATTAATAAATTATAGAACTTGAGTTTCAAGTTCTTTTTTATTTATAGATACATTTTCTCTTACACTCATCTGTTTTTAAATTATCTCTTATTTATTATATATTTTTAAGTAGTTCAGGAATAATGTTACTATCTGATTCACTTATAGAAAATATCTTCTTACCCAAACAAATTCATTTGTTTGGTCTTTAATGGAATGACCTAAATGATATAGTTTTGTTTGGTCTAATATAATGCGAATTTATTCGCAATATA
>CAZHQU010000074.1:0-8018 GCA_964534245.1 uncultured Coprobacillus sp. | reverse complement strand
CTTCAATTATAATAGAAGAAAATACAGTTCCAACATTGGCAGTACCTAAATCAACTTATTTAGTGTTTAAAGGTTGGTATATTGAAGGAGATATCCAAATAAGTGATTCAAAAGGTAAAATTAAGCACAATGTAGAAGGTTATACAGATGAGTATGGAAGATGGATTGGAGAAGGAGTAAAATTATTAGCCGAATGGGAACGAAATTCAGATTATTCTTATATATCAAATGTAGAAGAATTAAAACAAATCTCAAAAGCGCCGAATAAAAATTATATTTTAGTTAGAAATATAGATTTAAATAATCAAGAATGGAATCCAATTGAATCATTCACAGGTTCGCTTAATGGACTCGGATATACTATATCAAATTTAAAGATATCAAGAAAAGGAGAGGTATTGAATGAAAATGTGTTTTTAGGTTTATTTAAGCATGTGAGTGGTAAAGTTGAAAACTTAAATATCAATAATGTTTCTATAAACGTGGAATCGGAACATGGAGGGAATGGATGGATATTTGCTGGGTCTATTGCAGGAAGTGGAAATGGTATAATTAATAACTGTATTATAAACAATGCAAATATATCTGTACATAGAGACGCATCTGAAATAGGAGGAATTTGCGGAAGTTTTGATGGTACAATTGAGAATTGTAAAGTGACAAATTCAATTATATTTGCAAATGGGGATAATGGCGGAATAACAGGAGGATTAAAAGATGGAGTTATAAATGGCTGTGTTGTAGAAAAGACAAAAATTACTTATTACGCAGTAAATAGTAGACATTATTCTGGAGGTATTGTAGGATTTAATAATATGGGTACAGTAAGCAATTCTGCAATATATACAATAACAATGATGTTAGATGGATCACATGAATTAAAGCCAGGACAAGGTTATATTGTTGGGCTACAAAAAGGTGGTTCAATTCATTATGTTGGGAAAGATGATTATTGTTCAAACAATTTAGCAGATGGATTCAAATTATCTTGGAAAACAGGAGTAATATTTAAAGAGACCCACACAAATAATAATTATTTTAATGGACCTTGGGGATGCGTAGGATTTTTAGAAGGAACTGTTAGCGTTAAATAGTAAAAAATGAAGGCTATGTACTTATTGCATAGTCTTTTTTAAATAAATATATGTTAAATTAAAATCTAATATGTTCCAATTAATAAAGAACAAAGAACAATATCAATAAACTTGACTTATAAATCATAATTATTTAAAATGTAAAGGTAATTTTAATAATAAAGGAGAACATCTATATGAAAAAATTAGCTGGGTTATTAGTGCTTATTGTTATATCTTTATTAAGTATTGGCTGTAATGTAAACAAAGAAAAAGAATTAGAAAGATTCTTTAATGCGACTTCTTCAAATATGATATTAAAAACGCAAAGAAGTGAATAAACAAATGAATTATTATTTATAAAGAACACAAAAAATGCACTATCAATAGTTGCTACTGATAATGTCGATGATTATGAAAATCTATCAATTATAATTGATAAAAATAATTATCTATATCTAAATTTAAGTGATTATGTTGAGTATACAAAATTAGAAGAATATCCTTTTAAAGAAGTAGATATATATAATTACATTAGTAATATTACTCCTTATGAGAACGAAGATAAGTTATTATTTGACATGAAAATAAATAATCTATTAGAAGATATGAATATAGACCTAAATAGACTTGTTCCAATTAAAGATGAAGTAATAATTACATGTACATTTAATAAGAGAAAAATATCTCAATTAGAATATGAGATAAACTCAAGAAAAGTAATATTAGAAGTAACAAGTTATAATAATAATGAAAAAATAAATGTACCAAATATAGATAATTGTATCTATGTTTCTGAAGAGGAATTAATAAATCATATACATAAAGGTATTAGCGGGGATTTAAATAAATATACTCTTATTATAGATAATCCATTTGTAAATACTAAAACAAATGAGAAAATAAATAAAGAATTTACTGGATGTATATATGATACATTAAGTAAGAATAATGTTAAAATGATTTCAAGTAATGACATTCGTTATGATGAGGTTAGTTATTCAGAAGGCGGAATATATAAATTTAAAGTATACACAAAATATCTAAATAAAGAGTTTTCAACATATGTATATGTGAATGTTAAAGGTGATATAGAAATAAGTAGTAACAGTAAAATAAATAATCTAGATGATATTACCTATGGATTTAACTATGAAAATAATGTATATTTATGTGATGATAAATACATATATAAATTTGATTTTGAATGTAACAAATTACTAGGTAAAATAGACTTAAAATGTGCAGGAAATTCATACTATGTGAAAGATGAATATATGTATGTTGCTGGAAATTATCCATATAACTCAACATATAATGATGAATATTCATATGAAGGTACAGTAACTAAAATTAAAATTGAAGATTTCACAATCGCTAAACAAGTAAATGTTAATAGTTTACCAAATAGTATAATCGTTGATAATCGAGATAATGTTATAATATCAAAAAAAGCAAATCAACATGTTAATAACGAAATAGTTAATGTGGATACAGGGAAATTATCTCCCGCATTCGATGGATATGAAAATGATGTTCTTGTATATGATCCAACTAGAGATTATATAACAAATATAACTAATGGTCACAGTGGTGATAACGAATTATATGAATTTAAAAATGGTCAATGGGTTGAAGGAAGTAAGGCCTCAATAAGCGGATCAAAAGTATATTCACAAAACAGAGGAATGATTATTACTTCCACAGGAGTTTATAAGAATGATACATTTTCTGAAAATTATATATATTTAAAAGTTGAATCAGAAAATTTCAGAGATTTCTATTATACATATTATAATATTTCAGATGGCGAGAAATTATATTCAATAAAAAGTAAATATGATAATGGGCAATATTATCTAATAACATATAATTTTGAAACTAAAGAATATTTTGAAGAACCTCTTCCAAAAGAATATAAAGATAAAATAATTTGTGCTTATTTATATTCTGGATATCTATTCATAATAAACGAAACAGGTTCTATAATGAAGATAAAGATAAATTAATAAATATTAAATTATAACAAATAATAATACTTGACATTTATACAAAAATCGGCTAAAATGGAATTGTAATCCAGAAAGGACGAAAATATGTACATAAAAAGATCAATTGAAGAAACAGTGTTAAAACTTTCAGAAGAATTTCCAGTAGTAGTTTTAACAGGAGCAAGACAAGTTGGCAAGTCAACAATGTTACAAATTATAAAAAAAAGAAGAAATGAATTATGTAACTCTAGATGATCTTGATGCTCGAAAACTTGCTATTGAAGATCCTAAATACTTTTTAAGTGAATATCGTTACCCAATAATAATTGATGAAATTCAATATGCTCCAGATTTATTATCTTATATAAAAATAATCGTTGATGAAAAAAGACTTGAAGCTTTAAAGAATAATACAAAAGTAGAAACACTATTTTGGTTAACTGGTTCTCAACAATTTAATTTAATGAAAGATGTAACTGAATCGCTTGCTGGAAGAGTAGGTGTATTGAATTTATATTCATTATCATATAATGAGATAACTAATGTAGATAACGGATTATTTATACCAAAGATAGAATTACTAAAGAATAAAAACATACAAGTTAATAGAAAAAATATGTTAGATGATAATAGCATCGAAAGTAATGAAAATAATGATGTCTTCTTTAGAATATTTAGAGGCGGAATGCCAGCTGTAGTGACAGAAATTGCTGGAAGAAATAATTTCTATCAATCTTATATAACAACATACATTGAAAGAGATGTAAGACAATTATTAAATGTAGGCAACATTCTTGAATTTTACAATTTCATGCAATATATCGCTGTGAGAACAGCACAAAAAATAAATTATGCTACGATAGCTAATGAACTAGGTTTAGATTTAAAAACAATTAAAAGATGGATTGGAATTCTAGAAACATCAGGAATAGTTTACATATTAAAACCATATTATTCAAATGTATCAAATAGATTAATCAAAACTCCAAAATTATATTTTATGGATACAGGATTATGTTCTTATTTAGCAAAATATCAAAGTCCAGAAACATTAGAAACTGGAGCATTAAGTGGACCAATATTTGAAACATACGTAATAAGTGAAATAATAAAAAATTATACAAACAAAGGATTAAATCCTAGTGAATGTTTTTACTATTATAGAGATAAAGATAATAAAAAAATAGATTTAGTTTATCTAGAAAATGGTGTGCTTTACCCAATAGAAATAAAAAAAGGTATAAGTCCAAATAATCCAGATAAAAACTTTGATGTTTTAAAGAAATATTCAGATAAAGTAGAGACAGGTATTGTAATATGTATGACTAATAAATTACAACCAATAAATAGAAATTGTTATCTTTGCCCGGTAGAGTATATATAATTAAATAAAGAATATTATCAATTTAAAAGGTCGCTTTTGGCGGCCTTTTATTAAACATTAAAATAGTAGAAAATCAAATTCCAAATTAAAAATTTACAATAGTAAAGGTATATAGAAAATATAATAATGGTTTATATATAGATAGTTATTAAATAAAGAATACTAAACAAAATTTTGTCGAATCACTCGACAAAATAATGTCGAATTAATTGACAAAGCAACTACTATTTGTTAAACTAATTTTGAGGTGTTCTTATGAATATTCATGTAAATATTAATAATCTAATAAGACAAATAACCATTGAATCTGATCGAATAGAATATAGTAGTGATTGGAATCCTAATACAATAATGCACACTATATGTGCCTTCGCAAATGATATAGATAACGTTGGTGGAGGTTATATAATAGTTGGAGTTGAAGAAGAAAATGGTTGTCCAAAATTTCCAATTAAAGGATTAAAACAAGAACAAATAGATAGTATATTAAAAGAACTAATAGGATATTGCCATTTGATTGAACCAATATATAATCCAATAGTAGAGCCTATACAATATGATGATAAATATATAATAGTTATATGGGTCCCTGGAGGATATGGAAGACCTTATAAAGTTTCTAAAGATATATTTACTAATAAATCTAATAAACAATACTATATAAGAAAATTTAGTAGTACAATAGTTGCATCATCAGAAGAAGAAAAACAATTGTTCTATGTATCAACTGATATTCCGTTTGATGACAGACCAAACCTATTAGCAGATGTATCAGATTTAGACATAAGCCTAATGAGAAAGCATTTAAAAGAAATTGAAAGTAATTTATATGATATATCATTAAAGTCTGATTTATTAAAAATTGCAAAAGATATGAAATTAGTTTCTGGCCCATCAGAAAATCTAAAGCCATTGAATGTGGGAATATTAATGTTTTCAGAAAGACCAGAATTATATTTTAAACATGCTCGAATTGAAGTTGTTGATATGCCTGATCCAACAGGTACAGATATGGTAGAAAAGATATTTACAGGACCAATCCAAACACAACTTAAAGATGCATTACTATATATTAAAAACTACATATTAAAAGAAGTTGTAATAAAGAAACCTAATAAAGCAGAAGCAGAAAGATACTTTAATTATCCATATGCAGCTGTCGAAGAGTTATTAGCTAATGCTGTATACCATAGATCATATCAAGTAAACGAACCAATAACTGTGAAGATTACACCATATGGTCTAACAATAACAAGTTTCCCTGGCTTTGATAGAAGTATAACAGAAAAAAACATGCAAAACTTTGAGATAACTTCTCCAATTTATCGTAATAGAAGAATCGGAGACTTCTTAAAAGAATTGCATCTAATTGAAGGCAGGAACACGGGCTATCCAACTATACTAAAAGCGTTACGTGAAAATAAATCAGAATACCCGATATTTAAAATGGATGAAAATAGAACATACTTACAAGTAACACTTCCTGTGCATCCTTATTTCTTGCCGAAAGCTGAAAACAAAAACAAAGAATATAAATTAAAAATAAAAGAGGCAATAAAAACAACTCCTTTATCAAAAATTGAAATATCTAAAACATTAGGATATAAATGTATTTCAAAGAAATTATCTAAAACAGTGGAAGAAATGAGTACAATGGGAGAAATAAAGAAAATTATAATAGGTAATAATATTAAATATTCTTTAAATTAGAGACGTAAAAGACGTCTCTATTTATATATATAAATATACAAATAAATAATATAGATTAAGAAAAAATTGAAAACAAGAAATACAGAGATTAAAAAAATAAAACCCAATTCTAAAATGAATTAATAAAATTCAAAAGAGAATTGGGTATTGTGAGTATATAAAATTATTTAAACAAATCATTATATAAACTTTCTAATATACTCATATCATCACTAGACAAACTATTCTGTATTTGATCATATATAATTTGTTGATTCTCACTAGATAAACTATTAATATCTTCAATTAATTTATCAGTTTGAGCAGAACTTAAACTTTCATCAGAGTTAAGTACATTTGATATGTTATCAAGTGTGTCAAGTAATTCATTAACATTTTCTTCTTCATCTGTTGTTGTAATGCCGAACAAATCAGAATTAATAAAATCACTACTAAATAAATCTTTAAGACCATTAGTTAAGTTATCTACTTTGTTTTGGATCTCATCAGATGTAAATCCAATATTTACAATTAATCCAAGAGAAGTCAAATTTAAGGCCTTAATTTCGAAATTAGAAGTGATTTGATTACTATCTAAGAAAGAATCTAATATTGAACTATCAATAGTAAAAGATTTATCAGAATTATTATATTTTAATATCTCTAAATCTTTTAATCCTTCTTCTAAAATAGGATAAATAAAATCACTAGATACAGATACGCTATCACCTAAACTAAGTTTTTCACTAATAGTAAGTTTAATCTCAGTATCGCTAGTTTTTGTCATATTACATGGAATAACTACTTTAGAATACATTCCATTTAAGTTCAAAATAATATGAAAGAATAAAATTCCATCAGTATTATTAAGAATAATACTTTCAATACTAATATCAAATGTTACATCATCAATAATCGGAACTGAATAATATAAATCTTTATAGCCTTTAGTTAAAGTATAAATTAACTGATTGATCTCATTATAAGAAAAAGTTAAATTTGTATTACTAGAACTTAAAGAACTAAACATCAAATTTTGAGTTTTGTTAGTAATAAATAAATTACTATCAAACTCTTTTTTAATAGCTTCTTCAATAATAACTTTATCATTATCAATGGCAATAGCATTTAAATCAACATCAAGCTTTAATAGATTATTATCTAAATTAATATTAAGAATATGGTATTCTGGATTTAACATAATAGAAACTAATTCATTAATAACAAGATTATCTTCATTATCGCTTGCTATAGATTCGTTAAGATATACACTTAATTTTTCTTTATTTATAATAATTTCTTTATTGTTTAAATCAATAGTAAAGAAAGAATTACTAGTGTCTAAGTTAATCATATCTAAAATGCTTGAACCTAAACTACCAAGTAAATTAATTCTTCCAAGTTTTAAAGAATTAATATGAAAAATAAAATCATTATCAGTAGACTTAGGAATCAAATCCATAGATACTTTACTATCAACAATACCAAATAAATCAACAGGAATTTCAACAGTGAGAGAATCATCATCAATAGAAGTGTACACACTATAAACATGAATAGACTTACCACCAATAACACTAATAGAGTTATCTAATACATAAGTATAAATAAATTTTTCATTATCACTTGAACCTAATAGTGGTGAATATTCAGGATTAATGTTTTTTCTGATTAAATTAAATATTAAAAGATTTAATTCTTCATCAGAAAAATGCAGATTTAAACAATTATCATCACCTAATGAATTAAGTTCATCATTTAATTTATCATTTAAAATGTTAGAGTTAATAGCATCGTCAGTATATATATCGATGGGTGTATTATTAACACCACTAATAGCTAATAATAATCCAAATACTAAAATTAAAACAAAAATTATTA
>CAZHQU010000073.1:0-8019 GCA_964534245.1 uncultured Coprobacillus sp. | reverse complement strand
AGATTAAGAAAGGTAGTATATGAGAAACTTAGAACATTTTATTTTTGGAGCTAAATGGGGAAGTCAACAAGCATTTAAAGGAATAATATATGCTTATCGAACACTTGTTTACCAATTAGTACGAAAATACTCAAAAGATGAAGAACAAATTGCTGAAACAGTAAAACTAGTATTCAATGTAATGTGGGAGAACATAGGATACTTTGAACAAAAACCAAGAGATTTTACTGGATGGGTAATGGACTTAGTTGTCAATGTATGTGTGTTACAAAAACACTTTGTAGAACTTGATGAAGAAGAAAGAGAAGAGCAACAAATTGATATCCTTACAGTCCCAGAATTAATCGTAAAGGAAATCAAAAAGTATTATGCTTCTCCTGAACAAAGAAAGAAATCACTCTTAAAAGACGAAGACCTGAAACGGATCCTAGGATTAGATGATTATATGCTGATAATGATGAAATATATGTATATAATGAGTATAGAAGATATTGCAACAGAAATCGAAAAGAGATCGACAGAAACAGAAAGATTACTAATGGGAATAGAAAGAAAAATAGTATTTTATTATAGGAATAACAGGATATATGAGAACTTCAAAGCGACAACAGTTTATTAAAGATTTAGTAGATGAAGAATATGGCCCAGAGTTAACTGTTGATGAGATTTACAACTCAATAGATTTCTCTAGGAGAGAAGGATATACAGAATTCAAAAGAAGAAGAAATATGATCAGAATAGTTAATGTATTTATTTTATTAATATGCATAACTATAACATGTGTTGTGTCTTTTAAGATTAGTGATGGGTATTCAACTATTGGTTTTGAAACAGAAAGTATTTTGGATAATGAAGAAATAGAATATCTTAATGATAATGGATATAAATATTATGATTATATTAATAACTTATATGTTATAGATGGTACAGGTATTTATACAATATTAGCAAAGAAAGATGGAAAAATTAATATTTTTGCTAAAACAAATATAGTTAAAGGTTATACTGGTAAATTAATTATTAAAATAAACGATGATGAATATTCTTTTGATTCAAATAATGATTTCCAATTAATTTCTACTCAAGATATTGATAATAAGAAATTCACATTTACTATTACTTATAATGGAATAACAAATGAATACTCTTTTGAAAATAATTAAGAAAATTTTCATTAATGAAATCATTTTCAAAAAATATTTTAATTTTTTGATAAAAAATTGTTAAAGATTACTCGTTTTTGCAGATATATAATGGATGCTGATTTTTAAAGAATCAATTATTATCTGGGAAGGAGAAGAATGTATCAAAAAATTAGAATTATTTTAATGAATGCGTTGATTATTGTATGTTTATTTTCTATTGATTTGTATCCAATCAATAAAAGTAAAATTGTTTTTGAATCTAGTATTTCAAAATCTAATTCTATAGATTTTGATTTATCTAGTTCGTTAGAAGAATATGATAGTGTTTGCATCACTACTACATTAAACTATGATAAGTTTTATTATGGTAATAGACCTGATGAAACAGCTACAGATGCTGAGATTGAATCTTACAGAACTAAATTAAGACAAGCTGGTAAAATGTATCATTCTAATAGAAATATTGCCATATTTAAGAATATGGGAATGACTGATTATGAAGATAAATATGTTTCAGTTTATACTCCTACTATTGAGTTTAAGTATGATAAAGAAACATTTATTAATAATAAAGACGATATTTTGAGTAAATGTAGTACTAATTGTGGCATTTCAAAAGTTTATGTTAAAGGCGTTGAATCTATTAAGAATAGTTTATCAGATGCGATTGAAGAATCAAATGGAACTGAATATTTAGCTACTAATCAATACAGAGGTAGTGGCATTAAAGTTGGAATATTAGAGACAAATACAATTGATGTAGATCATTCTAATATGGCTAATATCGCTAAAACAGTGTATGATAATCCGTGGAAGATTGATACAAGTGATGATCATGCAACTGCTATGGCTTCAATCATTGCCTATCCTGATGGAGGAATTGCTCCTGGTGTATCAATATATAGCGCGGCAGTGATGTTTGGCTTAAGCGATGAAATGGACTGGTTTATTGAAAATGGTGTAAATGTAATTAATATGAGCTTTGGTGATGCAAATCCTGACGGAGAATACTCATCAGTATCAGCAGTATGTGATTATGTATCGTATACGTACTACATTACAATGGTAGCTGGTGGTGGAAATGATGGCCAAGGAACAGGTTATATATTAAATCCCGGTTTAGGTTACAATGTACTAACAGTTGGTTGGTATGCAGGAGAAGGTGTTGTGTCACCGAATGCTAGTTATAACGAAGTTGTAGGGCCTGAAAAACCTAATTTAGTAACTAGAGGAGGTGCTATAATAGTTCCAAACATGGGAAACCATAATGGTAGTAGCATATCTTGTGCTGTTATGACTGGTTTTGTAGCTTGTCTTATGAGTCAATATTCAGATTTAAAATTGTATCCAGAAAAAGTTATAGCTCTTGCTATGGCTAATAGTCATATGTTATCAGGGTTTAGTGTAAACAAATCAAATGGTTTGAACGGAACAACTGGGGCTGGTTTATTTGACCTAGCTCAAGCCGCTAATAAGTTTTCTATGTTACAAACTTATACTAATTCTAGTACAACATATCAAGCTTCTACTGTTATTAATACATTTAATGTATATTTAACGGTTGGAAGAGTAGTTAATTTCTCACTTGCTTGGCTTGCTAAAGCAACTGGTGAAGTTGATGAAACTGAATACACATCATATCGTATGGTTTTATACAATGGTGTGAATCAACAGATTGCTTATGTTGACTGTGGGAAGTCTAATTATATGATGATTCAAAACTATGAAGTATTGACTAGTGGAACATATAAGGTTAAAATATACCAAACAAGTGCTAGACCTGGTAGTGCTGATGAATATGTTGTTTTAGGTGTAGGATATTAGAAAAAAATATATAACTATAGAGATATAGAACTATAAAATATATATATAAAATAATTATAATAAAGATAAAAATATAAGTGAAAAGATAATAATTGAAAAAACAGTATCTAATTTTTAGGAGATGAAATAATGAAAGAAAATAATATAGACAAAAAGATGTTTGAGAATATTGATGATATCGATGAAATTAATAAAAAAGTAGAAAAAACTATCGATACAGTAGAAAAAGTTACAATGGAAGAAAACTTTGATGATGAAGAATTAATGATGGATGAAGAAGCTTTCAAAGCTATTGGATTAGGCTCTGATGAAATTATTAAAGGACTTAGCAAAAAGGATAATGAAATTGATCCTTTATGTTTACAAATCAAAAAAGTAGAAGAAGAAATGATTGATTCGTACTTTAGACGTTTTGAGGGAGAAGATCTAATCCAAAAACGTCAAGAGTTAGATGATTTAACAAAAGAATATATTGTTTTAACTACTAATAGATATAGATGTTCAACAAAACCTGTTGAAGCTAAGAAATATGATCTAAAATGTAAAATTATAGATTTGATTAAAGATGGTGGATTCCCTAAGGAAGATATTATTCGTATCTATAAAAGCATTAAAAAGAAACAATTTATTCAACATGTTGAATAATATTAAGAATAATACATATTAATGTATTAAGTAAATGAGAGGAGAGTTGTAATCAACTTTCCTCTTTTGTTTATTAGTTTTAAATGTCTTAAATATGATGCTAAACTATTAAATTATTTTTAAATTACTTGCTTTTTATTGCATTTTATTGAAAGTTGTAGTATAATTTTATTATAAGTGGTTTTATGCCAAGAATATATTAAAAATTTATTATAAATATGTTAGAAAGGAAAGGAATTTTTAATATGGGATATGTTTATTATAAAAGCGAAATGCTTGAAAAGTTTTGTTTGGATGCTTTCCAAAGAATAGGTTTCTCAAAAGATGAATGCCAAATTATTGCTGATGTATTATTATTATCAGATTTATATGGTATTGAATCTCATGGTATGCAAAGATTAGTTCGTTATCACAAAGGTATCGAAAAAGGATTAATTAAAGTTGATGCTAAACCTGAAGTTATTTTTGATACTCCAGTTAGTGCTGTTATCGATGCTCATGATAGTATGGGTCAATTAGTTGGTCATCAAGCTATGAAACTTGCTATCGAAAAAGCTAAGAAGAGCGGTGTTGGTATTGTATCTGTTAAGAACTCTAATCACTATGGTATTGCAGGATACTATGCTAAAATGGCTTGTGATGAAGGTTTAATCGGTTTTAGTGCTACTAATAGTGAAGCTATCATGGTTCCTACATTTGGACGTCTAGCAATGATTGGTTCTAACCCAATTGCTATGGCAGCTCCTGCTGAACCATATCCATTCTTCTTTGATGCTTCAACAACTGTTGTAACAAGAGGAAAATTAGAAATGTATAATAAAATGGGCAAACCTTTACCAGAAGGTTGGGCTTTAGATAAAGATGGAAAAGACTCTACTGATGCTCCAGATGTATTAAAGAACATCGTTGCTAAGAACGGTGGTGGAATTATGCCATTAGGCGGTTCATCAGAAGTTTCAGGTAGCCACAAAGGTTATGGTTGGGGAATGGTTTGTGAATTCTTCTGTTCAATCCTTTCTCAAGGTTTAACTTCTAACAAAGTTAACCAAGGATCTAAATCAGGTACTTGCCATGGATTTATGGCTATTAACCCTGCATTCTTTGGTACACCTGAAGATATTAAAGCTCATTTTTCTACATTCTTAGAAGAATTAAGACAAAGTCCAAAAGCTGAAGGTCAACCTAAGATCTATACTCATGGTGAAAAAGAAGTTGCGGCTGTTGCTGATAGAAAAGCTAATGGTGTTCCAGTTAACGAAAACACTGTTGTTGAAATGATTGAATTTGCTAAATTCGTAGGAATCGATCCAAAAGATTACTTTGGTGATTTCGAAGCTAAAAATACAATTAAATTTAAAGGTAATTATTAATAATTAACCTAACAAATAATAAATTATAAAATAATAAAATATAGATAATATATAAAGAGGTAACTTAAAATGGCTGAAGAAAAGAAAATGACTATTGCTGAAGAAAGTTTAGCTTTCCATGCTGAGAAAAAAGGTAAAATCGAAGTTGTTACAACTGTTACTATTAAAGATAAACATGATTTATCTTTAGCATACACTCCTGGTGTTGCTCAACCTTGTTTAGAAATTCAAAAAGATATTAATAAATCATATGAATTAACTCGTAGATGGAACATGTGTGCGGTTATCACTGATGGTACTGCAGTACTTGGCTTAGGTGATATCGGTCCTGAAGCTGGTATGCCAGTTATGGAAGGTAAATGTGCATTATTCAAAGCGTTCGCTGATGTTGATGCATTCCCATTATGTATTAAGAGTAAAGACGTTGACGAAATCGTTAGAACTATTTATTTAATCTCTGGTTCATTCGGTGGAATTAACTTAGAAGATATTGCTGCTCCAAGATGCTTCGAAATTGAAAAGAAATTAAAAGAAATCTGTGACATTCCCGTATTCCATGATGACCAACATGGTACAGCAATCGTTGTAGGTGCCGCAATGATCAATGCAGCTAAATGTGCTGGTAAGAAAGTTTCTGACTTAACTGTAGTTATTAACGGTGCTGGTGCAGCTGGTTGTGCAATCGGTAATTTCCTATTATCATTAGGAATTAAAGACTTAATTATGGTTGATATTAATGGTATTTTAAATAGAGATGAAGAATATGCAAATCCTGCTCATAATGAAATGGCTGCAAAAACTAACATCAATAATAAGAAAGGTAAACTTGCTGATGCGATGGTAGGTGCTGATGTATTCGTTGGTGTAAGTCGTCCTAAACTTGTGACTCAAGAAATGATCAAGACTATGGCTGACAAACCAATCGTATTCCCAATGGCTAACCCAGAACCAGAAATTTTACCTAACTTAGCTAAAGAAGCTGGCGCATTCATCGTTGGTACAGGAAGAAGTGACTTCCCTAACCAAATTAACAATGTATTAGCATTCCCTGGAATCTTCAGAGGTGCTTTCGATGTTAGAGCAAAAGACATTAATGATGAAATGCAAATTGCTGCATCTCATGCTATCGCAAGCTTAGTTTCTGATGAAGAATTAAATCCAGAATACATTATGCCTGCAGCATTTGATCCACGCGTAGGTAAAGCTGTTGCTAAAGCTGTAGCTGAAGCAGCTAGAAAATCTGGCGTTGCTAGAATCTAGTTTTTAGAATCTAGTTTTTAGAATCTAGTTTTTAGAATCTAGTTATATAAATCTAGATAAATATAAAAATATAGACAAACAAATGAGCGTATAGTTAAACTAATTAAATAGTAAGGCTATACGCCTTATTTAAATAATAGTATTTATAAATAATAAATATAAACATATTAATATGTAAATGGAGTAATAAATATGGCTACATATAAAATACCTTATTATAAAGAATATTTAGAACTAAATGTTGATGAAAAAAGAGTTGGTGCTGTTTTAACATCACAAACAGAACATTATAAACCTGATTATTCTGAATCTGATTTAGTAAGAAATGCATTAGCAAATCCTATTGATTCACCAAAACTTGAAGAACTAGTTAAAGATAAAAAACATATTGTAATTATTTCTAGTGACCACACTAGACCAGTTCCTAGTCATGTGACAATGCCTATCTACTTAGAAACAATTAGAAGTGTAAATAAAGAAGCAAGAGTTACAATTTTAATTGCAACAGGTATGCATAGACCTACAACACATGAGGAATTAGTTGCTAAGTATGGACAAAAAATAGTAGACGAAGAAGAGATTGTTGTTCATGATGCTTACAAAGATGAAGACATGGTATTCAGAGGAACACTTCCATCAGGTGGAGAACTTTGGCTTAATAAACTAGTTGATGAATGTGACCTATTAGTATCAGAAGGATTTATTGAACCTCATTTCTTTGCTGGATTCAGTGGAGGAAGAAAATCAGTTCTTCCGGGAATAGCATCAAAGAAAACTGTTCTATGGAATCATAATGCTAAGTTCATTGCTTCGCCATTTTCTAGAGCTGGATCATTAAAAGAAAATCCAATTCATAAAGATATGGTTTACGCAGCAAAACAAGCAAAACTTGCATTTATACTAAACGTAGTAATTAATAGTGAAAAGAAAGTGATAGCGGCTTTCTCAGGAAATTTAGAAAATGCTCATAAGAAAGGGTGCGAGTTCGTAGCAAGTCTAGCACAAGTTAAACCGGTAATGAATGACATAGTAATTACATCTAATGGTGGATATCCACTAGATCAAAATATGTATCAAACAGTAAAAGGCTTATCTGCAGGTGAAGCATGTGTTAACCCTGGTGGAGTAATCATTATCTCTTCGTCATGTGTAGATGGACATGGAGGAGAATTCTTCTATGAAATTCTAGCAAAAGCACCTAACGCAAAAGCTGCATACGATAGCATCTCAGGAGTAGATCCATCACAAACAGAGTTTGACCAATGGGAAGCGCAAGTATTATCAAGAATACTAGTGAAAGCAAATGTAATAGTTGTATCAAATCATTGTGATAGCAAACTATTTACTGATATGCATATGATGCATGCCTATACTTTAGATGAAGCGTTAACAAAAGCAGAAGAACTAGTAGGTAAAAAAGATATTACATTAATTCCTGATGGAATTGCTGTAATAGTTAAATAACAATTAATTTGACGTGTTTATGATAATCATAAATACGTCTTTTTTATTAAGCAAAAGAGTAAAAAAAACAATTGTACAAGAAATATATATTAGAGGAGGGACATGCAATGGTTTAAAAAAATTATAAAATAATATTCTTTACATTTTAAATAAAATATAATATACTATAATCAAATTAACGACTATAATAAGACATTTTTAATCGATAATTTGACGGAGGAAACAAATATGCGTCGAGTTTTATTAGAAAAATATAAAAATAAAGTGATGACTACCAATCAAATATTCTTAGATTACTCAAAAAAATATCC
>CAZHQU010000072.1:0-8045 GCA_964534245.1 uncultured Coprobacillus sp. | reverse complement strand
TACTCCGCTTGATGCTCAAGAGTTGGATCATGTTGCAATTCTTAAAAAGAAAATGGAAGCTCAGAAGAAGTTAAAAGAAAACAACTTAAATGATGCTCCATTAGTTAAATCAGAAAATCCATATGAAAATATTAGTTATGTAGACGCTAAGCAAGATGCTTATCAAGAAGAAAATGAAGCATTATCAAATGAAGTTGAAAATTTAAAGTTAGAAAATGAAAAATTAAAGAATGAAATTTCAGGTCTAATGGCTGATATTAATGATAAAGAAGAAAAATTAATAATTTTAACTAACTCAATGGTTGGTAAGACTTCAGAGGAAGAACTTGCTAAGGAAGTAGAATTATTAAGAAAAGAAAATAAAGAACTTCAAGATAAAATTGATACTATTAGTGAAGTGGCAGAACAAGGAAAATCTGAAGTTCAGGACCTTAAATTAGAAGAACTTACAAAGGCTCAAAATGTTGACATGTTATCTTTTGAAGTTATTGATAAAGGTGAAATTTCATTACGAATAAAATTATTAAATGAAAGAATCGCTGAAAAAGAAAATCAGATCAAATTGGTTGAAGAAGAATTAAATAGTTTAACAGAAAAAGATATTGTTGCTGAAGGATTTGCATCTGAAATTAAAGATATTCGTAAAAAGAGAAAAGAAAATATTGCTCAAGCAAATCTTGAACTTAATGAATTAGCTAAATTAGTTAAATCAAGTGAATCAAAACTTATAGCTAAACAAGAAGCATATAACGAAAAATGTGAAGAAATTAAACAGTTTGATAAAAAGCTAAAGGAACAACAATTAAGTTATACAGAAAAAGAAACACAATTAACTATTCGTTCTATTCTTTATGCTGAAAAAGATTCATTATTTGTTGAAATTGAATCTCATGAAAGTAATTATAAAAAATTATTAAATCGTTATAAAGTAAGATTAGAAAGTGCTGAAGCAAGTTTGGAAAAACAAAATCAAGCTGAAGCAAATTTAATTAATAGATATTTAAATCAATTAAGAGAAGATAAATCTAACAGTAATGAAGATTATCAAATGCAAATAATTGAAAGAAACGCATTATATCAAGAATTAGATAAATTAAAGAAAAATCTTGAAGACGCGCCTTACGAGGAAGAAAAATTATCGTTTGAACAGTTTGACTTAGAAAACTTAAAAGCTGGTTATGCAAAAGTAACTGGTAAGATTTCTCAAATCCAAAATGTTTATGCTGAAAGAGAGAAGATTGAAAAAATTCTATTAAAGAATGAACAGAGTATAAGAGATTACTATGACGCATTCAAGAATAGAGAAACAGTAATGTTTAACATAAATGAAAACAATCTTAGAATAAACGCATTAGAAGAAAAGATTAATAATGAAACTGATGATGTTAAAAAAGAATTAATTAAGAATAGAGTTGAAGCAATTAGGATTCTTGTTGAAGATGATAAAGAAAAAGCTAATTATTATAATAGTATTATCGAAAAATCAAGAGAAGATGAAAAGGTTGCCTTCTACATCAAATTAATTAATAGTATGATTGAATTAAAAGATAAAGAAAAAGAATTATCTTTTAAAGCAAATAATATTAAGAAAAACATCGAGAAAGTTGAAGCGGAATAGTAAATGAAAATTACAATAAGCAATGGTATTTTATCACAATTACCTTTGTTTAATATTATTGCATTGTCAATGGATGTAGTGTATGAAGAAAACAATGCTGAAGTTGATAATTTAATAATTAAAACTGAAAAAAAGATTAGCGAGGAGTATTCATTAGAGGATGTATTGAATATTCCTCTTATTAAAGAGGGAAGAGACGGATACAAAAAACTAAAGAAAGATCCTAGTAGATATCGTTTAGCGTGTGAATCTCTTTTAAGACGTTTAGTCAAAGGTAATAATTTATATCGTATTAATAATCTAGTTGATGTTGGTAACGTTTTATCTATAAATTGTAATCGAAGTGTAGCAGTTCTTGATTACGATAAAATAATAGGAGATATTACTATTCGATTAGGAAGAAATGATGATGTATATGAAGGAATTGGTAGAGGAATAATTAATGTAGAGAATATACCTCTTTACGAAGATAGTGTGAGTCCATTCGGCTCTACTACTTCAGATACTATTAGAACTTCTATTACATCTGAAACAAAGAAAATATTAGTGTTTGTGGTGTGTTTTGGTGATTCTCATATGGAAGAACATAAACAAGCCGCAATAGAATTATATAGTAAATATTGTAATGCAAAGAATATAACTTTAATAGAAGTTAAGAAGGAAATATTATGAACGAAACAACAAATTTTATAAAAGATAAAATGATGAATGATTTAAGGGAAGGTGTAGTTAGTGAAATTATTACACGTTTTCCACCTGAACCAAATGCATATTTACATATTGGTCATGCAAGAGCAATAGTTACAAACTTTGAACTTGCAAAGATGTTTGATGGTTATACAAATTTAAGATTTGATGATACAAATCCAGCAAAAGAAGATGTTGAATTTGTTGAAGGTATTAAATACGATTTAGCATGGTTAGGTTATACACCAAAGAATGTTTATTTTGGTAGTGACTATTTTGAACAAACATACGAATTAGCAGTTAAACTAATTAAAAAAGGTTTAGCATATGTTTGTGACTTATCTCATGAAGAAATTAATAAATACCGTGGAGATTTTAATACACCTGGTAAAGAATCACCATATAGAAATAGATCAGTTGAAGAAAACTTAGAACTATTTGAAAATATGAAAAATGGTTTATACAATGAAGGTGAAAAAGTTTTACGAGCAAAAATCGATATGACTAGTCCTAATATTAATATGAGAGATCCTGTTTTATATCGTATATTAAAAATACATCACCATAGACAAGGTGATAAATGGTGTATTTACCCAATGTATGACTTTGCTCATCCTATTCAAGATGCAATCGAAGGAATTACACATTCATGTTGTAGCTTAGAATATGATAATCATAGACCATTATATGATTGGGTCATTGAAAAATGTGAAATGGAAAAAATTCCTCATCAATATGAATTTGGTAGATTAAGTATTACTAATACTATCATGAGCAAAAGATATTTAAAAGCTTTAGTTGAAGGTGGCAAAGTTAAAGGTTATGATGACCCTAGAATGCCTACTTTAGCAGGGTTACGTCGTAGAGGTTATACTCCTGAAGCTATTAAAAAGTTTATTATTGATACAGGATTAACAAGAACTAATATTACTGTTGAAAGTAGTATGTTAGAATATTACATTCGTGAAGATTTAAAATTAAAGAATAATCGTTTAATGGCAGTTAAAAATCCATTAAAAGTAACTATTACAAATTATGAAGATGGAAAAGTTGAATACTTAGATGCTAAAAACAATACTGAAAATGAAGAATTAGGAAGTAGAAAAATTGCATTCTCTAAACATCTATACATTGAAAAAGATGACTTCATGTTAGAAAAACCTAATAAACATTATAAGAGATTAGCTCTTGGTATTGAAGTAAGATTATATCATGCCTACTTTATTAAGGCTAATGAAGTTAAATATGATGAAAATTGTGAAATCGTTGAAGTATTATGTACTTATGATATAAATACAAAGAGTGGTTCTGGATTTAATGAACGTAAACCAAATGGAACTATTCAATTTGTTGAAGCATCAACAGCACGTAAAGCTGTATTCAATTGTTTTGAACCATTAATTACTGATGAAGATTCAAGTAAAGATATATGCGAAAGAGTAAATCCAAATTCATGGAAAGAATATAACGGATTTATTGAAAACTTCAAAGAGCATTTTGAACCATTAGAAAAATATCAATTGATTCGTGATGGCTACTATGTAGTTGATTATGACTCAAAAGATGATAATTTAGTGTTTAATTGTACTGTTGAATTAAAATCATCAGTTAAATAAAAAAGTTTTATAAATTAATATTTCAGGAGGAATATATGGAAGGTTTAAATAATGAGCAAATGTTAGCGGTGCAAGCTGTTGAAGGTCCTGTGATTGTATTTGCTGGTGCGGGAAGTGGAAAAACGAGAACATTAACATATAGAATTGCTTATATGATTAAGGCTTCTAATATTCCTCCTTATAATATTCTTGCAATAACTTTTACAAATAAAGCAACTAATGAAATGAGAGAAAGATTAAGATCATTTGTTGATATCGATGCTTCTAAAGTTACAATTAGCACATTTCATGCTTTATGTGCATCAATCTTAAGAAAAGAAATTACAGCACTAGGCTATAAAAAAGATTTCTCAATTGTAGATGAAGAAGACCAATTAAAGGTTATTACAGAAGTAGTAAAAGAATTAGGTTATGAAAAATCTAAAACAAGACACTTTCAAAAAGAAATCAACTTCAATAAGTGTTTTATGATACCACCGAAAGAAGCAGGTGATCCTGAACTAATTAAGGTTCATGAAGCTTATGAAGATAAGATGAAGGAAGAGAATCTTTTAGATTTTGAAGACTTATTATTAAAAGTTTATGAATTGTTTGAAACAAATGAAGATATACTAAAGAAATATCAAAAAAAGTTTAAATATATATTAGTTGATGAGTTTCAAGATACCAATACAATTCAATATAAAATAGTGAAACTATTAGCTAGAGAATCTCGAAATCTATTTGTTGTTGGTGATGATGATCAAAGTATTTATAGCTTTAGAGGAACTAACTATGAAAACATTAGTTTGTTTAAGGAAGACTTCCCAGAACATAAATTATTTACATTATGCAAAAATTATCGTTCAACAAGACCTATTATTGAAGCCGCAAATAGATTAATTAGAAATAATAAAAACAGAGAAGTTAAAGAAATGACTTGCGATAATGAGGGTAATATTGATGATATTAATATTTATAAAACTTCAAATGAGAGTGATGAAGTAGAATACGTTATCAATAGAATTAATGCTTTAAAGAGTTCTAGAGATTCATACTCGGATTTCGCAATACTTTACAGAAGTTCAGTACTTTTAAGAAATGTTGAATTAGGTTTGATTAGACATCAAATACCATATAAAGTATATGGTGGAGTTTCTTACTTAAGAAGAAAAGAAATTAAAGATATTATTGCATACTTAAAGTTAATGATTAATTTTAATGATGTGAATAGTTTTAAAAGAGTAGTTAATGTTCCTTCAAGAGGAATTGGTAATGTTACAATTGAAACAATTTTAAAAGTCAAAAAAGAAAATAAAGTAGATGTAATAAAAGCAATAGAATTAGCAGGAAAAGTTCTATCTAAAAAACGTTCTGAAGAATTAAATAAATTTAAAGATATTATAGTTGAATTTGCTTCAAGAATTGAATCAGATAATTTATTAAATGTATTTGATGATTTTATTAAAAAGATTAATTACCAAGCATATCTAGAAGATATGTATGACAAGAAAGAAGCTGAAGAACGTTTAGCTAACTTAAATGAATTCAAGAGTATTTTATACACAATTGAAGCTAATAATTTAGGTGTAGGGAAATTAGATTATATGCGTGAAGCATTTGATGATGCAGTTCTTTCAGATAGTTATTTACAAAACCAAAATGAGTCATGGGAAGGAATAACTATCTCAACAGTTCATTCAGTAAAAGGACTAGAATTCAAATACGTATTTATTATTGGATTAGAAGACAATATATTTCCTAATAAATCAAGAATTCTATCAAATGATGAATTTGAAGAAGAAAGAAGAATATGTTATGTTGCGGTGACAAGAGCAAAAGAAAAAGTAATAATTACTCATTGTAATAGTAGATTGCTATATGGAAGCCGCTACCAAAACAAAGCATCACAATTTATTTCAGAAATAATGGGTAATAAGTCATATAATGATTTAAGTGTATTACCAGTTAAACCACAAATATCAACACAAACAAAAACAATACCATTCAACAAAAATAATAATAGTGAACCTACTGAATACCAAATAGGAGATAAAGTAGTACATGTTAAGTTTGGTGAAGGTATAATAATGGGCATTAAGAATGGAATTGGTAATATATTCTTTGACAAAGAAAAAGCATCAAAGAGCATTTTACTTGATCACCCTGCCCTAAAAAAACTATAGAATATAGATAATATGGAGGAATCATGGATCCAAAACGAAGAATTGAAGAACTTGTTGAGAGTTTAAATAGATATAGTGAAGAGTATTACATATATAATTCACCAACAATTTCTGACTATGAGTATGATAAACTTCTTAGAGAATTAGAAGATTTAGAAAAAGCTTATCCTGAATATAAATTACCAAATAGCCCAACTGAAAAAGTTGGAGATGATTCTAATGGAGATTTAGAACAAATAGAATATAAAGTTCCTATGTTATCATTAGGTAATGCTTTCTCAAGTGAGGAATTAAGGGAGTTTGATTCACGAGTTCGTGCGTTTGGGGTTATTCCTACATATACATGTGAATTAAAGATTGATGGTATAGCATCAAGTTCACACTTCAAAAATGGAAAATTTGTATTAGGTGCAACTCGTGGTGACGGTACACATGGTGAGAATATCACTGCTAATATGAAGACTGTAATGTCACTTCCAAAGGCACTTAAGAAAAATATAGATGTTGAGGTTCGTGGCGAAGTTTATATGAAGAAAAGTGTATTTGATATGCTTAACGAACAAAGGATATCTAATGGTGAGGAACCATTTAAGAATCCTAGAAATGCTGCTGGTGGATCATTAAAGCAGTTAGATGTTGAGATTACAAGGCAAAGAAAATTAGATTTATTTGCATATACATTAGTTGAACCTGAGAAGTATGGTGTAACTAGTCAAGTTGAAGCGTTAGAGTTTATTAAATCCTTAGGATTTGTTACTAATGAAAATTATAGACACTGTATGAACATTGATGAAGTTATTGATTACATTGAAGAATGGAAAGATAAACGAAAAGATTTAGACTATGAAACTGATGGTGTTGTAATTAAAGTAAATGAATTTAATTCTCAAAAAATAATTGGTTCGACTGTTAAATCTCCACGATGGGCAATTGCATATAAATTTCCTGCGTTAGAAGTAGAAACAAAATTAATCGATATAAAATTTACTGTTGGAAGAACAGGAAACATTACTCCAAATGCTATTTTAGAACCTGTAATGATTGCGGGGTCGCTAGTACAAAGAGCAACATTAAACAATGAAGACTTTGTTGTTTCTAAAGATATAAGAATTGGAGACATTGTTGTTGTGAGAAAAGCTGGAGAAATCATTCCTGAAGTTGTTAGAGTGGTTACTGATAAAAGAATTACGAATTTATCTAAGTTTGAAATGATTTCTAAATGTCCTATCTGTAATGAACCTTTAGTAAGAGAATATGAAGAAGCTGTACATTACTGTGTGAATAAAGATTGTCCTGGACGCAGAAAAGCAAGTATAATTTATTTTGCTTCTAAAGTTGCGATGGATATTGAAACATTAGGTGAAAAGCTTGTTAGTTTATTATTTGATTTAGGTTACTTAAATAAAATTACAGATATCTACAGGTTAGAAAACTATAGAGAAGATTTAGAAAGAATTGAAGGATTAGGAGAAAAATCAGTTAAGGTCTTAATAGATAATATTAACAAATCAAAATCCAATTCATTACATAAAGTAATTACATCTTTAGGGATTAGATTTGTTGGTAGTAAAGTATCTAAAATTTTAACTAAGAAGTTCTCTTGTTTAGATGATTTATTAAAAGCATCAATTGAGGATTTTATAGTAATCAAAGATATTGGATCAGCAACAGCCCAAAGTTTAGTTGAATACTTTAATGAAAACAAAGATTTAGTTAATGAATTAATTTCTTTAGGAATAGATCCTCATGAAGAAAAGAAAAATAATGATGAATTAATCTTTAATGGAAAAACATTTGTATTAACTGGAAAACTTGAAACTTTAACTAGGGAAAAGGCGACTGAGTTAATTGAAGCAAATGGAGGAAATGTTTCTAATAGTGTTAGTTCAAAAACTTCATATGTACTTTTAGGTAAAGATCCAGGTAGTAAATATGAAAAAGCAAAAAAGCTAAATATAA
>CAZHQU010000071.1:0-8127 GCA_964534245.1 uncultured Coprobacillus sp. | reverse complement strand
TAGGAGCAAATATTTCTGGATTTGAAAAAGTAGCTAATGCAATGATTGCTCAAGGTATTTGTTAATCTAAAATATATTTAATAAATTACTTATAATATATGTTTATAATCTAATTTTATAATCTAATTTTATAATTTAATATAGAAAGGACACATTATGAAAAAAATAATTGTTGGAATAATATTATTTGTTTGCCTTAGTTTTTTTAGTGCTTGTGGGGGAGATTATACAATAACATTACTATTAGAGGATGGTACAGAGTATAAAGTAGTAACGTACAGTGAAAACTTACAACTTGAATCATTAACAAAAGAAGGATATGATTTTCTTGGGTGGTATACAAGTCAAGATGAAATATGGGATGGTTCAGAATTAGAAACAAATATTAATTTATATGCAAAATTCAAAGCAAAAGAATATACTTATAAATTTGTTGTTGATGGAGAAGTTATAAAAGAAGAAAAGATAAAATATGGATCAACTATTATTTATCCTGAAAACCCTACAAAGGAAGAAACTAATGGAGTTAGTTATGTTTTTTCTGGATGGGATAAATCTGATACAATTTTAAAAGAAGATATCATTTATAATGCAGTATTTACTGAAGAAGTGAAAAAATTTACAGTTAAATTTGTAGTTGACGGAAAAGTGATTGAGGAAAAGAACCTGCCTTATAATTCGACTATAACATTTCCAGAAGACCCAACAAAAGAAAGCACTGATCAATATTCATATAAATTCATCGGTTGGGATAACACAGTTACAACACTTTTAAAAGATGAAGTATTTAATGCTAAATTTGAAGAAGTGGAAAGGTTTGTAATTACATTTATAGATACTAATGGTGATATTATTAAGGAAGATATCCTTGATAATGGTGATGAAATAATATTCCCAGAGCCACCTGTAAAAGAATCTGACGCTAAATATGATTATGAATTTACTGGATGGGATAGAAATGATAAATATGCTTCTGGAAATTTAATAATTGAAGCATTATATAGTTCAAGTTTAAGAAAATACAATGTTAAATTCGTTAACGATGATGGCGAGGTTTTAAAAGAAGAATTAGTTGAATATGGTACTCTACCTACAGAACCTACAAAACCAACTAAACCAGCATCAAGCGATTATGAATATGTATTTTCAGGATGGGATAATAGAATAAATTATATTACTGAAGATACAATATATACAGCAGTATATGAAAAAATTAAAATTCATTCATTTGAAAGCTTAGAAGGCAAAGTACTTTCTATTCTTGGAGACAGTATTTCTACATTCTATTCACCTACATCAGAAGTAAATAGTTATTATACTGATACTAACACATATTATTATCCAACTTATTCAGCAAGTATTAAAACAGTTGATAAGACATGGTGGTATCAATTATATAATAAAACACAAATGAAATTAGGAATTAATAATTCTTGGAGTGGAACATGTGCTGAAGAATCAGGAGATAGAGCGGGATATTCTGATGCGAGAATAAACACTTTGGATGATAATGGAAGTCCTGATATAGTTATTATTTATTTAGGAACAAACGACAATGCCTCTGGTGTATCATTAGGAGCATATAAATCTGCTGTAAATAAAATGATAGATAAAGTAAGAAAATTATGCGATGCACAAATATATCTAGTAACATTAGGATATTCAGCATACACTGGAATGTATTACAAAGAATCAACAAGAATTGAATATAATAATGTATTAAGAGAATTAGCTGAAACAAGAAAGTGTGGAATAATTCCTTTAGATGAATACGTGGTAGAAGATAATTTTTCAATCTACTTAGGAGATTTCTTACATTATAATGCAAAAGGTGCTGAACTTTTATCAAAAGTTTCTGAAAAAGCAATTAAAGAATTTAATGGCATTGAATATAATGAAGAAATTCAAGTTGAATATCCAGAAAAATTACCTGAAGGTACACTAGCTAAAATACAAGCAACAGCAGGAACAGGATTTTGGGATAATGAAGGTTACTTAAATAATGTTTACTTTAACGTTGCTAATAGTAGCGATGTGGCTACATTTAGTCAAAGTTATGAAATAACAAAAAACGATACAAATGGAAAATACTATGTTACTGAGATTAATAAATCAGGGGATAAAGCATCATATAATTGTGATTATGTATTATTAATATCAGAATTAAATAATTCGTATGGTAATTACATGGCTAATCTTGCTAATGTTAAAGTAGGTTCAATAGTTGAATTTGAGTTTAATAATAATTATCCAGTTGATATACTATTCTTAGAAGGGGATGGAGAAGGTCCAGAGGTAGAAGATAATACTCAAAACACAATAGAAGGACAACTTCATATAGGCGCATATAATGCAGGTATTTGGACATTATATAACTCTTCAGCAATTGCTTATGAATATGGAAAAGTAGATCAAAATAGTACTTATATTAATTTCTATACAATTAAACTATCAAAAGAATCTGATAATACATATAAGATTGTTGGATTGAAAGATATAGATGTTAAAGAAGATTTCAGCGCTTGTGACATTATAATATTTATATATCGAGATTTAGCTGATAAATCATATTTTGAAAATGCTAAACTAAATGGAATTGTAACTGTTACTGGGGACATAACTAGTGGAAATTGTAATTTGAAATTTGAATAATTTATGATATAATAGTATGGGATAACCCATACTATTTTTAAAAATATAATAATATGTATATATAATACAATATATATAATATAGAAAGACGATGAATATGAATAAGAAAAAGAAAATTGAATTAAGTCGATTTATAGGTAAATTATTAAGACATCAACCGGAGATAGCAAATATTATAATTGATTATCATGGATGGACTGATGTTAATGATTTCATTTACAAAATTAATAAAACAAAATTTAATGGTGATAATATTTTAACCATGGATCTTCTTGAAGAAATCATACAAGAGGATAAAAAAACTAGATATAGTTTTAATGAAGATAAGACTAAGATAAGGGCTAATCAAGGACAATCAATAAAGGTATCAGTTGATATGGAGGAAAGGAGGCCACCAGAAATACTTTATCACGGCACAGCAATTCAAAATGTTGAATCAATAGATGAGATTGGTTTAATTAAGAAAAAACGTTTATATGTACATATGACTGAAAGTATTGAAATTGCATATGAATCAGGAAAAAGATTTGGCAGACCATTTATATATATTATTGAAAGTAAAAAAATGTATGATGATGGATGTAGATTTTTAATATCAAGCAATAATGTATGGCAGATTGAAACTGTCCCTCCGAAGTATTTAAAAAAGATCGGATATATTGATTAAATTTAATAAAAAAATACAATAATATAAATAAAGGAGGAAATCATGACAAAGAAAAAAATAGCATTCTTTGATGCAAAACAATATGATATTGAATCTTTTAATAAAATAAATAAAAATTATGAAATTCATTATTTTGAGGGAAAACTAAATTCAAAAACTGTAGTTTTAGCCAAAGATATGGATGCAGTATGTGTGTTTGTTAACGACTCAGTTGATAAAGAAGTATTAGATAAACTTAATGAATATAATATTCATTTATTAGCGCTTAGATGTGCTGGTTATAATAACGTTGATATAAGAGCTGCATATAAAAAAGTTCATATATGTAGTGTTCCTGCGTATTCACCTTATGCGGTTGCAGAACATGCAATGGCTTTACTATTAACATTAAATAGAAGAATACATAAAGCATATTTAAGAACAAGAGATTTCAATTTTAATATTCAAGGTTTAACTGGATTTGATTTGTTTGGGAAAACAGTAGGTGTAATAGGTACTGGTAAAATTGGTATGGTATTTATTAATATTTGTAAAGGATTTGGAATGAAAGTGTTAGCTTATGATCCGTATCCAAGACAAAATGTTGATTTTGAATATGTAAGTTTAGAAACATTAGTTAAAGAAAGTGATATAATCTCTTTACACTGTCCACTAACAAATGAAACTAAACATATTATTAATAAAGATACAATTGATATGATGAAACATAATGCAATTTTAATTAATACATCACGTGGAGCGTTAGTTGATTCAGTAGCTCTATTAAACGGATTAAAGGAAAAGAAAATTAAAGGTGCAGCGTTAGATGTATATGAAGAAGAAGCAAATGTATTCTTCGAAGACAATAGTTCAAATATTATTAATGATGATATTTTGGCTTTATTAATATCTTTACCAAATGTTATAATTACATCGCATCAAGGATATTTAACACAAGAAGCTTTAGAAAATATTGCTCAAACAACAATTGAAAACATTGATGCATATTTTAATGGAAAAGACTTAAAAAATGAAATATGTTACAGATGTGATAGAAAAGATTGTAAAAACAGAAAAAAATGTTGGTAAAACTTTCTGCATAAAATTAACCATAAGGTGATCTAATTTTATGGTTTTTAATATAGAAGAGTATAGAATAGTCATAATAATTATATAATATAATAAATGCCATTTTTTATAAATATGTATAATGTATTTGAATAATTAAGTTAAAAATGGTATAATACATTATATATATTATGGGAGAGAAAAATGGCAAAAAAACTATTTAATGTATTTTTAAAAGGAATTTTAGCAGGATTTGCTGTAAGCTTTGGTGGATTATTATACTTAATGACAAGATATTATACTCAAAATTTAGTTTTGGGTGCCTTCCTATTTTCAATAGGATTAATTCTTGTTTGTAACTTTGGATATTTCTTATTTACAGGTAAAATATGTTATCTGTTTGATGAATTAAAGAAAAAAGAAAAACCAAACTATATATTACAACTTATTGTAGGTTATTTAGGAAATGTAATAGGAGCATTAATAATTGGTTTATTAAGTAAAGAATTTGTATCTTTACCTGATTTTGTACAAACTATGGTTGATTCAAAAGTAAACGATAGTTGGTATGGATTAATAGTAAAAGGTGCATTCTGTGGTATATTTATCTATTTGGCAGTTGAAGGATTTAAAAAGAGTAAAAGCGATATAGGTAAATACGCTATCCTGATATTATGCATTGGAATTTTCATTATCTGTGGATTTGAACACTCAATTGCTGATGCATTTTATTTTTCGTTAAGTAATAATATTATTGAAACTATCCCTGCATTACTTTTAGTTACATTAGGCAATACTGTAGGAGGTTGGATTTTCCCAGCCCTTCATAATCTAATATCTAAAACAGAATAATAAAGGAGTAAAGTGAAAGAAAAATTAAAGAAAATATTATGGTTCTTCGCTAATCCAAGATTACTATTATGTGTTGGATTAGCATGGATTATTACAAATGGATGGTCATACATACTTTTGGGATTGGGAACAATCTTTGAAATAAACTGGATGATAGTGGTATCTAGTGCATATCTAGCATTTCTTTGGTTTCCGTTTACTCCAGAAAAAATTGTAACATTTATTATTGCGATTTTCCTTTTAAAAGTTTTATTTCCTAAAGATCAAAAGACTTTAGGGATTTTAACTGATTTATACAATAAAGCTAAATCAGCAATAAAGAAACGTAAAAACCAAGATAATGTAGATAAAGATGTTAAAACAGATGAAGATAATATAGAATCTTAAAATTCAAATAATGATAACTGAGTTTATAGTATATATTACTATAGACTTTTTATTTTGGTTTTGATATAATTAATTTGGAAAGAGAAAATTAAAGTAACACTAAAATATTAAAAGTAACAACCTAAAATACTATAATTAAGTTATAATATTAGTATCAGGAGGATATTGATATGTTTAAGGATAAATTAAAGGAATTAAGAGAAACAGTGGGTTACTCCCAACGAGTATTAGCTGAGAAAATCTTTGTTTCGAGAAGTGCAGTTGCAAAGTGGGAAAACGGAAACGGCATACCAAGTGATGTTAATATTGAAGCCATTTGTAATTTATTTAATATTACTAAACAAGAATTATTTGGTGAAAATATTATTGATGAATATAGAGAAGTTACTAATAATAAGTCTTATTATTAGTAACTTCTCTATATTATTGATGAATATAGAGAAGTTACTAATAATAAGACTTATTATAATAAGGTTTTAAAAATATCTGTATTAGTTTTATGTTCAATATTATTAATAATAGTTGGAATTCTAATTATTGAAAAAGTAAAATATAATCGAGAGTATGAACAATTCAAAAAAACGATGACAGAACAAGCAAATTTCAACAAACCAGTAGAATCATTTGGAGATATAGAAGAACCATATTTAACAGTAATAAAAGAAAAACTATTATTTGATGATAAAAATGTATTTTTGGATAATAATTATATATATGTAGTTAATTATATAGATAATGATGATTTTGCTGAAATAACAAGATATGATTATAATTTTTACATAAAAGGAAAATTTGAATATTTTTTAAATAGTGGTCATAATGAAGTGATAAGTCAAATCAAAACAACAAAAGATGATGGTATAATGATTGCTTGTAATCGTAGCACGTATTACGGAGAATATTTTGCATATAATGGATATTCTCAAATAACAATATATAATAGTGAATATAATGTTGATTGGGAATATGTTTTTAAAAATGGGGAAAATGATATTGTGGATATATATGAATATAATAATAGATATTATATTCTTTCTACATATTCAGAATTTTCAACTAACAATGTTCAAACAATTACCTCAATTAAAATATATATGTTTTCAAATTATGGAAATTTATTAAAAGAAGAAAATGTAACTATAAATGATTGTGGAAGCATTCATTATGTAACACCTGAGAATAATAGGCTTTATATATTTGGTAGCCATCAACCAGTAGACTATAGTGAATATAAAATCTGGGAATATGATTTAGATTTAAACTTAATTAGTGTTAATGAAAATGAAGATTTTATATGGTTAAATGTCTTTAAATCATCACATGGAGATATATTTTACGATGATGAAAAGTTAATAATTAATAATAAAAAAATATCATCATCAATATATGGTAATATAGATTTAAAGTTAGACTTTAAAACTGGATCATTACTTGTATTTGATAATACAATAGGATATGATTGGGAAAAGTTTGGGAATTGTCCATATGTAAGTTTTATTCCACTGAAAATTCAAAAAGTATATTTGTTTATTGATTATGATGGTAATATATTATGGTGTGAAAGTGTATAAATAATTACTTATTATAATGAAATATAAAAGATAATTATAATCAGTAGAAATAATGATAAAATTATAGTATAATTATTATAGTAAAATAATTTAATGTGAATATTATTTATAATACATATTATATAACTATATATTTATATAACTATATAATATAGAAAGAGGTAACTATGAGTAATACATGGATAACAATAATTGGATTTGCAATTATAAGTGTAATGACAACTCTTGGATCTAGTGTTGTTTATTTATTTAAAGGAAAAATTAATGAAAAGTTTAGAACATTGTTTTTAGGTTTTGCTGCGGGAGTAATGATTGCCGCATCTATTTGGTCATTAATTTTGCCTTCTATTGAACAATCTGAAAGTTGGGGTAGTTTAAATTTTATGCCAGCTGTAATAGGATTTATGATTGGAGGATTATTTTTAGTTGTAATTGATAAGTTAATTCCTCACATTCATACTTCAAATAATCAAGAAGAAGGATTAAAGAATAATTTTAAAAAGACTACCAAATTATTTTTAGCAGTTACAATTCATAATATTCCTGAAGGTCTTGCTGTGGGGTTTGCATTTGGTGCAGCCGCACTAGTTGGTTCAACTGAAGCTTTCTTAAGCGCATTAGCACTAGCAATAGGTCTAGGAATACAAAACTTCCCTGAAGGAGCTGCTCTATCGCTTCCAATGGAAGCTGAAACAAAGAACAAACATAAAGCCTTTTTGTTTGGTGCCGCAAGTGGTATTGTTGAACCGATTGCTGCAGTAGTAGGTTATTTCCTCGCTACAACTCTTTCAGTACTTCAACCTTGGCTTTTATCTTTTGCTGCAGGAGCAATGATATTTGTTGTTGTTGAAGACTTAATTCCAGAAGCTAAACTTGATGAACATTCTCATCTAGGTACTTGGGCAGTAATGATAGGATTTATTGTGATGATGGTTTTAGATATTGCATTGG
>CAZHQU010000070.1:3297-8131 GCA_964534245.1 uncultured Coprobacillus sp. | reverse complement strand
AGAAGAATAGAGTTAATAAGAAATGTATCAAAACAAACAAATAAATATATTGGAATTATGCTTGATACAAAAGGCCCAGAAATTAGAGTGGGTAATTTTGAAAATGATTTCTGTGCATACAAAAAAGGTGATGTTGTTACTTTAACTAGTGAAGAGGTATTAGGTAATAGTGAAAGATTTTATGTTAATTGTAAAGAATTCTTTTATGACATAAATGTTAATGATGAACTATTAATTGATGATGGTAAAATCTCATTAACAGTTTTAAGTAAAGAAAGTGAATCTGTTAAATGTAAATTCAACACAAATGGTGTTATTAAGAATAAGAAGGGAATTAATGTTCCAGGTGTATCTCTTTCAATGCCTTTCGTTTCTGAAAAGGATTATTCTGATATAAGATTTGGTGTAGAACAAGGAGTAGATTTAATAGCTTTATCTTTTGTTCGTAGACCTGAAGATGTAATTCAAGTTAGAAAACTTTTAGAAGAATTAAATGCTACCAATATTGAAATTATTTCAAAAATCGAAAATCAAGAAGCATTAGATAATATTGATAAAATTATTGAAGTGAGTGATGGTATAATGGTTGCTCGTGGTGACTTAGGTGTAGAAGTTGCTACAGAAATGGTTCCAATATATCAAAAGCAAATTATCAAGAAAGCAAATCATCAAGGCAAGCCTGTCATTACAGCAACTCATATGATGGAATCAATGATTGAATCTCCTCGTCCTACACGTGCTGAAGCAAGTGATGTAGCTAATGCAATCATAGATGGATGTGATGCAATTATGTTAAGCGGTGAATCTGCAGTTGGTAAATATCCAGTAGAGAGCGTAAAATACATGGATAAAATTGCTAGAGCAGTTGAAGCTACAATGGATTATGAAACATCTTTAATTGATAATAATAAATTTTCTAATAGAACTTTAAGTGATGCAATTGGTGCATGTATAGCTCAATGTTGTTTAACTCTTGATAAAGTTGAAGCTATTTTTGCTTTTACTGAAACAGGTGGTACAGCAAAACGTATTTGTAAGTTTAGACCATCATCACCAATAATCGCTTGTACAAACAGTGAGAAAACATGTAGAAGATTAAGTTATTACTGGGGTGTATATCCAGTTGTTGCTCCATATGTAAATGACGTTGATGATAGTGATGAAATTGCGTTAAATGTTGCAAAAGAATTAGATGTTAAAGTAGGTTCTAATATTATATTAACAAATGGTTTTGGTCAAAAACATGGTGTAACTAACACTATTAGAATTATTGAAGTTGAATAATAGTTAAATAATATGGTCAGATACTGATTGTCTATTGAGATAATTGTATTTGACTTTTTTTTTCATATTATTATTTAATGCCTCTATCGGCAAAATTAAAGAAAAAAGAAAGATTTAATTAATTGATAAATTGCCGATAATATGATATAATAATGTAAATGGAGGTATTCTTATGAATTATTTAAGTGTATCAGAAATTGCTAAATTATGGAATTTATCAGAAAGAAGTGTAAGAAATTACTGTGCCGAAGGAAGAGTGAATGGAGCTATATTAGTTGGTAAAATTTGGATGATTCCATCATATGCAATTAAACCTAGTAGAAAAGTCAAAGAAGTAGTTATTAATAAAACTTTATTGAATATATTAAAACAAGAAAAACAATCAAAAATCAGTGGAGGAATATATCATAAAATACAGATTGAATTAACTTATAATTCTAATCACATTGAAGGAAGTAAATTAACACATGATCAAACAAGATATATTTACGAAACTAACACAATTAGATTAACAGATGAGATAGTAAATGTCGATGATATAGTTGAAACAACTAATCACTTTAGATGTATAGATTTAATCATTGATAAAGCAAATCTAAGTATAACTGAAAATTTATTAAAAGAACTTCATTATATACTTAAAAATGGAACTTCAGATAGTAGGAAAAATTGGTTTTGTGTTGGGGAATATAAAAGATTACCTAATGAAGTTGGCGGTAAAGAAACAACAAAACCTGAGGAAGTAGAAACTGAAATTAAGAAGTTATTACAACGGTATAATAATATAGAAAATAAAACTTTAGAAGATATAATAGAATTTCATTATAAATTTGAAGAAATACATCCATTCCAAGATGGCAATGGCAGAGTTGGTAGACTGATAATGTTTAAAGAATGCCTTAAATATAATATTGTTCCATTTATTATTGATGATAATTTAAAACTTTATTATTATCGAGGTCTTAAAGAATGGAAAAAAGAAAAAGGATATTTAATTGATACATGTCTTTCTGCACAGGATAAGTTTAAAATGTATTTAGATTATTTTAGAATTAAATATAATAGTTAGATATAATAAATAAACACAATAAATCTAAAACAAGGAGAATATAAAACATGAGTAAAACTGTAGATATAAAAAAAGTGGATAGTAATTTTATGAATAATGAAGCTAAAGATGATATTTTATACATTGATCCAAAAGAAAGTGATTCAGTAAAAATATACGGATTATATTGGTTTGATGAAGATAAAAGATATCATCGTTTGTCCAAAAAGCTTGATGAAATATTGCCTAAACTTGAAGGAAGTGTTGACGTTCTTGCTGGAAATAGCACAGGGGGTATTGTAGCATTTTATTCAAATACAAATGTTTTAAAGATAAAAGTCAAATTAAGTTTTAAATTTCATATGGGTCATATGCCATATACTGGTCAAGCAGGTTTTGATTTGTATATAGGTGAAACATACAAAAATATGAAATTCTATCGAACTAGTAACTTTGATTTTAATAAAATGGAATATGAGTTTACTTATTTTAATAATAAGGAGTTAAGTGAAGTTAATAAATTATTTGTTTTAAACTTTCCTCTTTATGCTACTGTAGAAGAAGTATTAATAGGAGTTAATCCAGTTAGTAATGTTACCCCATGCCTAGACTTATTTGAAACAAATGATAAAATAGTTTTTTATGGGACTTCAATTACTCAAGGCGGCTGTGCGAGTAGACCAGGTATGAGTTATACCCAAATACTATCTAGAATGCTTGGAATAGAATGCTTAAATTATGGTTTCACAGGTAATGGGAAAGGACACATAGAAATAGCAGAAGCTTTAAGTGGTATAAAAAATGTTAAAATGTTTGTGTTAGATTATGAAGCAAATGCAACTTTTGATAGACTAAAAGCAACTCTAGATAATTTTGTAAAATGCTTAAGAAAAGCATACCCAAAAGTACCAATTGTAATTATAAGTAAAATTCAAATGTATATAGAAATACATAATGATAATTATCGTAAAAACGAAAAGAAAGTTAGAAACTATCAAAAGAATTATGTAAAGAATTCTAATGATGATAATTTATATTACGTTGATGGAGCGAAAGTCTTAGGAAAAACAAATATATCTGAGAAAACAGTGGATGGCTGTCATCCAACCGATTATGGATTTGCTTCGATGGCAGAATATTTATATCCAATTATTAACAAAATATTATTCAAGTAAAAAATATAGAAAAATAAATAAGAAATTATAGTTTTGTTAGATTTATTACTATAATTAATAAGGTGATTAATTATGACTAAGAAATTATTTATAGAAGCAATAGTAAAGTATTTGTGTGGTATTATATTAGTTGGTTTATTAATATTTTCACCTGCAGGAACGTTTTCTTATACAAATGGGTGGATCCTTATGGGTGTGTTATTTATACCAATGTTTATTGCTGGAATAGTGATGATGATAAAAAATCCTAAACTATTAGAATCAAGATTAAATGGAAAAGAAAAACAAAAAGAGCAAAATATAGTTATAAAACTTAGTGGACTAATGTTTATAGTTGGATTTATAATTGCTGGTTTTGATTTTAGATATGGTTGGATTAGACTTCCTTCATATGTCACTTACATTACTTCAGCATTATTATTACTATCATATGTTATGTGGGCAGAAGTGCTAAGAGAAAATACATATTTGTCTAGAACTATTACAGTAAAAGAAGATCAAAAAGTTATTGATAAAGGGTTATATGGAATTGTTAGACACCCTATGTATTCAGCAACTCTAATTTTATTTTTATCTATGCCTCTTGTTCTTGGCTCATTAATATCTTTCTTTATATTTTTGATGTATCCTGTATTAATTGTTATAAGAATAGTTAATGAAGAAAAATATTTGGAAAAAGAACTAAACGGTTACACTGAATATAAGAAAAAAGTAAAATATCGCTTAATACCATACATTTGGTAATAATAAATAAGGAGAGATCTTTATGAAAAAATTAATAACATTAGATGCTAAAAACTATAATGAGAATGCTAAACACATAATTAGAGAAGCTGTTAGAGGAATAATCGTAAAAGATGGAAAAGTTGCTCTTGTGAAAAGTTTAGCAATGAATCATTATAAATTCCCAGGTGGAGGAATTGAAGATAATGAATCTCATAAAGATACATTAATAAGAGAAGTTCGTGAAGAGACAGGATTAGTTGTTAAAGAAAATAGTATTAAAGAATGTGGTTACATTCATGAACTCAGAAAATCAATATACAGTGATGATGTTTTTGAACAATTTTCTTATTACTATTATGCTAGCGTTGAAGATATAGAATTAGATCAGATATTAGATGATAATGAGAAAAAGCTACAATATGTGTTAGAATGGGTCGACCCTAAAAAGGCATATGACATTAATGCAGAACTAGCAAAGGGTTATGCTAATAAATTTTTATTAAGAGAAACATTTATTTTAGAAATGCTAATTGATATAAAGTTAATAAAACTAACAAAAGATAATCTTGAAGAAGCATATAAAATTAAAAGAACATCAGAA
>CAZHQU010000070.1:0-3287 GCA_964534245.1 uncultured Coprobacillus sp. | reverse complement strand
AAAGATTTTGACTCAAAAGATGAAATTATTCGAATAATAGATGAATATAATGAATACTATAAAGATTATTCAGATTTATATGGAATATACTATAATAAAAGAATAATTGGCTTAGTTGTACTAACTAATAAGCCGTTAAATAACAAATGGAGTTTTAACGACTTAATAATTGATGAAGATTTACAAAATCAAAAATTAGGTACTTTAGTCACAAAAGCAATAATTAATTATTATAAGGAAAAATGTGAAAATAATGTAATCAAAATAGAAGTTTTTAAAGAAAATACAAAGGCAATTAAGTGCTATGAAAAATGTGGGTTTAAGATTACGAAACCTTGTAAATGGAATAATGATTTTCTAGAAATGGAGATAAAATTATGATTACATTAGTTAAGCCATCAATTGAATATTTTGATAGTTTAAATAAACTAAAGTTAGATTTCTTAGATAATAAAGAAACTCGAATACAAGGTTCTGGTGCTCTTGATAAATATGATGATTTATCGCAATGGTTAAAAAGTATAAATGAAATCGAAAGCGGGTTAAATCCAAAAGTTGTTCCAACATTCTATTATTTAATATTATCAGATGAAGAAGTAGTAGGTACGATTTGTATTCGTAAGGAATTAACTAAAGATTTAGAAGAATTTGGTGGTCATATAGGTTATAGTATAAAACCATCATCAAGAAAAAAAGGTTACGCAAAAGAAGCATTAAGTCAGTTATTAAAAATACATAAAGATAAATTTGATGAATTATTAGTTATATGTGAAGAGAATAATATAGCTTCTAATAAAGTAATTATATCTAATGGTGGAATACTTGTTAACAAAATAGAAAAATTTGGATTAAATATTAATAGATATAAAATTACAAAAACAAATAATATTAATTTGCTTGAATTTAGAAAACCTAATTATGATGATGCTATGGAGATTAATTCATTCAAAGAAGAATTTCTAATAAACAATAGCAGCATGGATGGTACTGGCATATTATGTGAATGTGATGCAAAAGAGTGGATTCAGACAAATGAGATAATGGAAAAAACTAATAATCCTAAGTATTATAAATATTTACAATATGGATTATTTGATGATAGAAAATTATTAGGTTTATTCCAAATAAGAACAGAATTAAAAGGTTATTTGATTGAGTATGGAGGTCATATAGGCTACTGTGTAAGACCTACTGAGAGAAGAAAAGGATATGATAAAATTATGTTAACTAAAGCTTTAGAAGTTTGCAAAGAAATAGGCCTTAATAAAGTTTTAATTACATGTCTAGAGAATAATCATGCTAGTGCAAAAACAATAGAAGCATGTGGCGGGGAATTTGAAAAAACAGTTTACGATAATATAAACTATAAAGCTAATATGAAAAGATATTGGATTAAATTATAGTGGAGGAAAAATGATAAAAAATATAACAGATGAAAAGATAGTGATTCCTTTTATTAATACTTTAATAAAAGATGAATACTTTTCTTCTCCAATGTTACATACTGAAGAAGAATTAAGACAAAACTTAATTAGGAGAATAAAACATCCAGATGATTTAGTTTTAGCAATATATGATAATGATAATATAATCGGTATATTTTCAGTATTAATTGAGAAAGAAGAAAACTATATGGAAGTATTATTGAGTTTTTCTAAAGAAAGAAAAGCATATGATGAGTTCTTTGAATATTTAAAAATTAATTATAATGGGTGGAAATGTGATGTAGTAACAAATCCAAAGAATTATATTTTATTAAATAAGCTTAAAGAATTAAATGGAAAATTCGACATAGAACAAAATTATATGAGATTAGAAAATTTTAAAGAATACATCCATAATTTGACTATTGTAAAGTATGAAGAAAAATATAAAGATGAATATATATCAATTCATACAAAAGATAGATATTGGACAGCAGAGAAAGTTATTAACGCTTTAGACAGATTCAATGTGTTTCTAGCAATAGATAAAAAAGTAGTAGGTTATATAGATGTAACTTCAAAGTTCGAAACAAATAAACCAATTGATTTATTTGTATTAGAAGATTATAGGAATAAAGGATATGGAAAAGCGTTACTATGTGAAGCAATCAAAGCAAACTTTCCAAATAATATGGATTTAAGTGTTGATATTAATAATGAATCTGGGAAACATATATATGAAGAACTAGGTTTTGTTTATGATCATATAAAAGATTCGATAACTATTCATTTAATTGTTACTCAATAGAATGATTCTAAAAATTATAGTATAAATTAAGAACTTAACTTAAAGTTAAGTAATTGTTAACTATGAGTGTGTGGTAAATGTATTTCTTAAATGATATAATAATATTGTAAAGTAACTTTACTAGTAATAAAGGCCAATATTACAAATAATAAAAGAAAAATATTATTTAAGAAAGGAAATCATTTATGAATATTTTAATCGGTGAAAACATTAAAAGATTAAGAAAAGAAAAAAAGATTACACAAGAAGCATTAGCTGAAATATTTAATGTCACACCAGCAGCAGTTAGTAAATGGGAAAACAATGAAACATATCCCGATATAACTTTATTGTTTCCTTTATCTCATTATTTTGGTGTTTCGATTGATGATTTAATGGGTTATGATTATTTATTGATTGAAGAAGATATAAAGCATATAAACCAAGAAATTAAAGATGCATGGTATATTGATAATGACTGGGAAAAAGCTAAAACCTTATCAGTTGTTGCGAGAAGCAAATATCCAAATAATTATGAAATAATGATGAATTATTTATTCTATATAACTGGTGGACAAGCCGATAATGACTCTAAGCTATTGTTAGATAATAAAGAAGAAATATTAAAAGTATGTGATTTAATTCTTGAAGGATGCAATATTGAAAACTATCGATTAGAAGCAATTACTTATAAAGCAAAAGTTTTATATGCTGAAGGTAGTGAAGAGAAAGCTCTAGAATTATTAAAAAATTTACCATCATTTTATCAAACACATAATCAAAAGATTGAACAATTATATCCAAAGAATACAATAGAATTTTTCAATCAATTGAAATCTAATTTGGATGAACTAGTTTGTTTTACAGGAAATAAATTTGGAAAATATATTTGTTATAATAAAAATATTTCAAAAGAAGAAAAACTAAAAACTTTAAAAGATTTATATGAAGCATATAAAAATATATATAATAACAAAAATCTTGAAACAATATCAAATATGATTATATCTACAATAAAAGAAGTAAAACATAGAAGTGATGTAGTTGGATTAAATAATCTAGATAATGAAGAAGTT
>CAZHQU010000069.1:0-8137 GCA_964534245.1 uncultured Coprobacillus sp. | reverse complement strand
CATATATCATTATACATATATTTATTCAGTTATAGCATTTTCTAAATTTTATATATTTTTTAATTATATAAATTTTTTGTATTTTCTATATAATTTCCTTTTTTCATATCATTTCCTTTTTTCATATCATTTCCTTTTTTCATCTTTTTTCGTCTTATAACTTCATAACTAATAAATCCACCAATGAACGTTATTAAAATAATAACAATTAATATACAAAAATTCATCCATAATTCAGTTGGTAAAATTTGAATAATTTGATCCTTTGATGGACTAAATATCCAGTTATCTTTACTTGGAAAACATACTTTATGGAATGCTGTAAATAGGCTATCAAAATCTACTATTCCCCATATTGATAAAGCTAAAAATACCACACCTGTACCAATAATAGCATAAATTCCTGGTGAAAACTTTTTAAATTCGAGTTTAATTTTTTTGAGTTTTTGTAATATTGCAATCACAATAAGATATGCAGAAGAGACAAAAAGGCATACAAAATCTAATGTAAACAACCATTTGCAATCCTCAAAATGAGATTTACCTTCTTCTGAATATTTTAATTCTCCTGTTTTAAACTCTTCACCAAATACTAGAAAATCCATTACATCATCATATGCTTCAGTGATTTGTTCATAAGTGTATCCTGTTTTTTCTTCTAATTCTAACCATTCAATATTCCAATAATAATATGGCCTAAACATAATTACAAATGCAATAGCAAATGATATCATAAATATTGCTATAAAGAAACACAAAAATCCTTTTAAACTATTATTTAATATCTTCATAATTAATCACCTCATTCTTCATTATTATACATACTATGACATATTCTAACATAATATATCTTTTATTGCAAGTTTTATAGCATTAATCTAAAATAAAAGAAACCAAGATTAAATTCTTAGTTTCTAAATTCTATGTTTATAAATTCTAATAAATTTTTATATGTTTTAATATATGATTTTTATTCCATCTTTATTCTAGCAACTTTTCCCCATGGTGGTGTAACTTTATCATTATTAATAAGCCATAATACTGGTATACCTTTTGTTATTTCTATATCTGGAAACGGAGCATACCCATCTGTTAGAATAATAATAGTTTTTGGTGTAAATTCTTCAAGACAATCATTAACATACTCAAAGACAGCATGAAAGCTTGTTCCACCTCCACCATAAGCATCGATGCGTTTAAGTTCATCTACATTTTCAAATGCGATTGGTTCAACAACTCCATAATCAAAGAATCCCAACCACCCTTTTAATTTTCCATCATATTGATCAATAGCACCTTTAATTTCCGAGTATGCGCTTTGTATCATCTTATCATTAACAGATCCTGATGTATCGACCATAAATAATATGTCTGATATTTCAATATCTGTATCATTAAAGTCTGGTAAATAAAAGGGCGAATCTTCGAATCTTTTATCTGGAGGATTAAATGAATAATCACATACTTCTTCTGATATAAACTCATCTAATAGTAGTCTCCAATCAGTTTGAGGGTTAACAAAATCATCAACTATTCTCTTTGCAAACATTGGCACAGTTCCTCTATTACTAGATGCTTCTGTAATATATATTGAACTTGCGGCGTCAATTACTCTTTTAACCCACGTTTCTTTTAAAGTTTTATCTTCTCCAAGCGTAGACCATTTATCATGGCTATCCCAACTATTTGAAAAGTCATCACTTAATTCGCTTCCCGAACTACCATTAGACTGTTTTTTCTTACCTTTGTCCCCTTTTGTTGAGGAACTATTAGATGTACTCATATTATTAGAGTTAGAATTACTATTATTTGAACTATTACTATTTGAATTACTACTACTTTTAGAATTATTTCCCGATCCTGATTTTTTACCTTTTTTATTCATTTCTTTTTCAAGCATATTATATACTTCTTCAGCAGTATGCTTATATCCTTCATCACCTTTTGGAGTAATATGCATTGACTCACCATAGTTCTTAACGGTAATACTTTTTAAATTCATATTATTCGAATATAAAATATTTGAATTAACAACTATATCACAAGCAATATTAAATAAATTATTATCTTTGTCTTGTCCTCTAAAGCAATGGCATAAGGCCACATGTAGTATTTCATGCATTAAAACAAAATCAAGTTCTTCATCACTTAATTCATCCATAAATGCGGGGCTAAAGTATATTCTTACCCCATCTGTTGCTGCAGTGGGCATAGTTTCATCAAGAGCAAATTTCATATGCATGAGTAATAACCCATAGAAACCATGATTCATTAAAACTCGCATTCTTGATAATAATAATCTACGGTTACATTTTGCTACTATTTCATTAGTTAGAGACATTAATTAATTTACCTTTCGTATTTAACCACTTTGCAAATTCAGGTATTCTCATTAACTTTTGTTTATAATCCTTTTCTAAGTACATATAATCTCTCATTAGTATAACAGAAAAATCAGGTGGGAATCCTTCAGCAAATCTGATTGAGTTAGCTATTCTAGTTAATTCTGATGTATGTGCTTTTGCATAAGACACCATTGAAGCCACTAATGCATATAAACTATCTGTTGTACGAGGAATTTTTACACTTTTACCATCAAAAATATCCTTAATATCAGGTAGTTCACTAAATATCTCACACCATTGTCTAAATTCAATTGCAACTCCACTACCAACTAAACCAGAAATTAAAGGATACATTTCAGTTACATTATCACTTACTAAATTTAAGATATTACTAACCATTTCCCATGAACGAGGAGTAGCAAATGCTAAGTCATCATTTGCTGAATTAAACTTATGTAAGTGTGTTCTTCTGAAAGATAAGAAACCTACTACTTTTGGATGAATATTATTACGAACTGCCCAGGTTCTCCATGAATCAAAATCAATATCTACTTCCATGTGCATCATACGGTTAGCTAATGCTTTAGGCATTTTAAAAGCAACAGATTTATCAGTAACTCTATTACCCGCCGCAATCACTATGCAGTTATCAGGAAGCTTGTGCTCACCAACAACTCTATCTAATGTGATTTGATATGCTGCAGCTTGAACTGATTGTGGGGCAGCAGAAATTTCATCTAAGAATAAAATATTAACTACTTTTGAACTATCATCCATTTGAAAGATTTGTGGTTTAAGCCATACAGCTAACGTTTTATCGGAATTAGCTGTTGGAATACCTCTTAAGTCAATAGGATTGAATAACAATAATCTAACATCAGTAATGTTGACTTTTTTTCCAGTATTATATTCAATTTCACTTTTTATTTGCCTAATAGCTTGTGATTTACCTACTCCAGGAGGACCCCAGATCATTACAGAAGGCAAAAGTTTAACAGATAAACCTTTATTGATTACTTCACAATAAGATTTAGATAATTTAGATACAACATCATTAATTGATAATTGAGGTATATTAGTCATTGTTACGTCTTTCATTTTTTATCTACTCCTAATTTTTCATCTATTTCTTTAATTTCTTTTCTTAAGTTTTCAATCTCATCAGTATAACTTTCTTTATTTTCTAATTCATTTAATACATCTTGTTTTCTACGATGAACTTTTACTAATTCAGTTTTTAAATCTAAAAGATAATTATCAAAATTAGCAAAGAAGTTATCAATTCTTTGTAAGTCTCCAAGTACAGTTTGACCTAAATCAATTGTATATCTACCATAATTTTCAAGATATAGATATGGTTTATCTATAGATAGATTTGTTGGGACAATAACATTAAATCCATTGTAATTCAGAATTGTCTTTTCATTAATTAATGGATCACTATTATAAATTTCATTATGAATCAATTCACGAATTTCTTTACGTTCATCTTTGTCATAATTTCGAACATTCATTTTTAAATATTCAATATCATTTTCACATTTGATTATATCTTCATTAAACTTGTCAATCTTATTTGGAAGTTCTAATAATTCGATTTCTAATGATTCTCTAGTCTTAATTAACTTTCTTTGTAAAGTGGCAAGTCTAGTAAGTTCATTCATCTTCTCGAAACGAACTTTAAGTAAAGGATTACCAATCGCAATAGCTTTCACTTCCGCGTAATCTAATACTGCTCCATCAATTTCTTCGCATATTCTTTCACTAACACATCCAGACAAAATGGAACTTATCATTTTTTGCTTTGTTTCTAAAAGTTGCCATGAATATGCATCGAAACTGCCATCAGTAATGTATCTGTAAATTTCTATTCTACTATTTTCATTACCTTTTCTCATGATTCTACCCTCTCGTTGAACCATATCAGATGGTCTCCATGGCACATCCAAATGATGTAATGCATATAGTTTGTTTTGAACGTTCACACCTAGACCAAGTTTAAACGTTGATCCTATCAATATTCTAATAATACCTTTTTGAACTTTTTCAAATAGTTTAGTTCTTGTTGATTCAGTTACTGCATCATGAACATAAGCTATTTCTTCTTCAGGAATACCTTTTAAAATTAATAATCTTTTTAATTCATCATATAAGTTAAATTCTTTTTTAGGTGTAGAAGAATCACAGAACACAAGTTGCGTTAAGTCTTTTGATTGTCTATATATATTATATACATTTTCAGCACACATTGCAACTTTTGAATCATTAGTAAAACTATACTTACTATCTACTAATCTTAAATCTAATGCAGCTTTACGGCCATCAGTAGTTATTTTAAGCATATTATCTTCTTTTCTTTTAATCTTACCATTACGAACTTTATCAGCTCTAGCTGATATTTCATTTAAGTATTTTTTAAAGTCCTTAGTTTGTTTAACTTTAATATCACGATACTCATCTTTATCAGGAAGTCCATCTTGAGAGTCAACTTGATGAAAGTCTGTAACTAATGATAAAATATTCGCTAATTCCGGCATGTTATGGAACTTTGAAAATCTTGTTGCCATACGATAACTATTAGTATCAACATCAATTTCAAAATTTGAATCCTGCTCAGCAAACATACCAATCCAACTGTCAAAGTTTTGTAAATCTAAAAGTTCTAATTCACCATTTTGTAAATACTTTTGCATAACAAATATATCTGTTAGTGAATTTGTTATAGGTGTTCCCGTTGCGAAGATAATGCCTTTACCTTGATTATTCTTTTGAATAATCCTTACTTTATTTAACATATTTTCACATTTCTTAGATCCTGTTGTTGACAAACCTAATACCCTTGTAATATTTGTTTGAATAGGTACATTTTTATAGTTATGTGCTTCATCTAAGAACATTGTATTAATACCTAATTTATCAAATGAATAATCATCAATTGAAGTTTTACTTTCTAGCTTTTCTAATTCTTCTTTTAGCTTTTCTCTTCTTCGCATTAAGCTTAATATTTTATTTTTCTTTAATGCTTTATCATATAATTCTATTAAGTTCTTTAATTCTTCTATCCTATAGTTTAACGAAACATCAATTAAATCAAAAGAACTATAAGCCATAATTATGGCATCAAAATCTTCATCACGAATTTGTTTAAGAATTTTTTCACGTTTTTGTGGTTTAAAAGTATTTGGGTTAACAATTAAAAGTTTAGCATTAGGATATAGTTCTTTAAACATACCTTCCCATTGTCCTACTAAATTATTTGGAACAACATATAAGTTCTTTTTAGATGTTCCAATTCTACGCATTTCCATTCCAGCGCAGATCATAACATAAGTTTTACCAGCACCAACATCATGAGAAAGTAATGTGTTGCCTGAAAGTAATATTCTTGCAATTGCATCTTTTTGATGAGAGAATAATTTAATATCTGGATTTAAGTTTGGTAATGTTAAAAAGCTACCATCATAACTTCTAATTACATATGAAGCAAATTTGTTTTCATAGATTTCTAATAATCTCTTCTTTCTTTCCGGGCTTTTCCAAACCCAGTTTTGAAATTCTTCAATTATTTTCTTTTGTTTCTCAATAGCTAGTAATGTTTCTTCTTTATTAATTACTCTCTTTTTCTTTGATTTATTAATATCACTATATACTTCTTCATATATAGTTATAGTTTTACAGTTTAGTGTTTTCTCTAAAATTTCAATACCAGGCATTTTCTTAGTACCAAAAGTTACATCATTAGCTACACCCCAGATATATCTTTGTTTAAAAGGAATTTCCCAAACACCTGTTAATTCATCATGCATAATATTATATACTTTAGTATTTTGAATACTCCATTTTCTAGTCCAGTCACCAAATAAATGAATCATGAATTCATCAAAAATATCTGCTGGTACCCATGGTGACCCAATTGTTACATAAATATTATCTGATGATAAAATTGGAGGACTAACCTTTTTTAGAGCCTTTACGTTTTGGTCAAAATAACCTTTGAATCTTTCATTTTCTTTATTAGCAACTCTTAATTTATGTAAAACATTCCCTGATAGATATTCATCAGATGTTTCCCATCCTTTATAAAAACATTCCTCCCACTTTTCTGGATTTTGATATATAGCACCTTTAAGCGAGTTTATTACATCTTTATATGAATACCCAGTTACTTGAGAAATATATTCGATATCAACTTTCCCTAATGTGTTTAAAGAAACAATTAAAGCATCACTTGGATTTTCAATATGAATACCTTGAGTACGTTCATCAGATGCAAAGATATTCTCCCAATCCATTGGTAAGTCCATCGCTAATACTTCTTCTACGTGTTTTTCCTCAAGCATACGATCATATTCATCTTCTACGCTCTTTTTATATTCTTCCCATGATAAAGTTTCAAGTTTCTTAAAATCCTTACAAAGCATTTCTATCATATCTTTTTCTTTAGGATTCTTTTTATCTATTATTATTTCAATTATGTTCTTAACTTCATCTTCTGGAATATTTAATTCTATCTTTCCACCTCTTTGACTAAAATCACTAATGCCTGTTGTAAAAAATTTCTTAATATATGATTTTTTAGTCGTGAAAACATATTCTCTTTCAGTATTATAGTTATCAAAATAATAACCTGTTATAATCATGACATTCATTGATAATGAATCGGTTCCTGAAAATCTACCACCAAACACTCCATTTTTCATTCTGATTTCTAATTTAAAAGGAATATTCTTAAAGACATCATATATTGATAATGACTTTTTCATATCTTTGTATAAAGATTTCAGTTTATTATAATCATAATATTTATAAAATGATTCTAGTCTTGTTCCTAATTTACTCATTACAACATTCCTTTCTAAATAATTTTTTAATGTAAAATAGATAAATATTTTGTCAGCATAAGTATACAATTTTCTAATAAAAAAATCTATAAACCTGTGGTTCAATTAAATTCTTTAAAAAAATACAAAAATATATAATTTTTTATATTAAAAGCAAAAAATTTAGACTTGTTAAGGCCTAATTTCTTTGAGATTATGTTATTTTTTTATATTTATTTTAAATTTTTTTATGAAAATTTGTTCCATAGCGCACAAAATGCCCATTTTTTAAACGGACACTACATAACAAAATATTAAAATGTGGGTTTATTATATATGTTTTTTTACCCTTTGTCAACAACTTTTTTTAGAATTTTATTTAGAAAACAAACAAAAAAAACTAGCATTAAACACTAGTTTTTCAATGAGCAAATTATATCGCTTGAACTTGTTTCTGACTTAACTTTTTCATAGGTATTAATAATAATTCCATCCGCATTTATTACATATGTCTGTCTTAAAATACCCATGTATTTCTTTCCACACATTTTCTTTTCCGCCCACAAACAAAAGGCAGTGTAGAAAATGTAGCCAAGTTAATGGATAGACTAAAAGTTTATAATAATGAAATTCAAAATATTGAACAAATTATTGATTTAGTTAATGATTTGAATCTTAAACTTAATAATGAAACATCTCAAGCAACCAATCAAAAGCCGATTGGTTTATTCCAAAAAGAAAAAGAGTATTTACTTCCTATAGGTAATACAGATTTATTAAGAAACTATGAAAGCCGACAAACTAGAAAAGTTTCTGTAAAATCTATTATTACTTTTTCTGGATGTAAATACTCTCTACCAACTGAGTTTATTGGAAAAACAGTTGAGATTGAATTCGATAGTAATAAGCTATCAATCTATTATAACAAAAAATTTATTACAAGTCACGTAATAACTGATAAAATTTATAACT
>CAZHQU010000068.1:0-8146 GCA_964534245.1 uncultured Coprobacillus sp. | reverse complement strand
TATCATAAATTAATTCAACTGGTTCTTTAGACTTGTGTTCAAATACAGCACTTACACTAATATTATCTTTAATATGTATACTATATGGATTAGACTCTACTTTTTCATTCATAACTAACCAATATTTAAATTCATATCCTTCATTTGCAACTGCTGATAATGTTACTAATTCATTCTTTTCGAATGAACCTTTAACACCTTGAATAGTCCCTGAATTAGATGGAATTATATTTGATGTTATTGTATATTCTTCTACTAATAATACATCAAACTTTGCAAATATATTTATATCTTTTTCAATTATAAATGAATACTCTTCATTAGATGATACTAATTCATTATCTAAATACCATCCACTAAACTTGTACCCTTCATCAGGAATCGCTTTTACTGTTGCAACTGAACGCATATAGTATTCTGATTCGTATTGAACTTTTCCTTGTCCATCCCCGATTTTATTAACTACTAATAAACATTTTTCTATTTCGTTTTCAGTAAACTTTGCAACAATTGTTGTGTCACCTGTTATTTCAAATAGATAAAATGAATTTTCACTTACTAGTTGGTTATTAACATACCAACCTAGGAATTCATTATTATATGAACTCTTTGCTGTAAGCATTATACTATCACCTATTTTATATATTTGTTCATCATTGCCAGTTACTTCACCATTACCATTTATGTGAACCACTAGTAAGGCTGAATCGTCATTTAATTTTCTAAATTTTGCAATTAAATTTGTATTTACATGAATATTAAATGAATATATAACATTATTTGATACTAATTCATTACCATTATACCATCCAACAAATCTTGAATCTGCATCAGGTGTCGCAATTAATGTAATTTCTTCCCCATCTTCACTTTGATATGGATAATCATTTATTGTCCCTGTTCCTTCAACATAAACATTCAGTGTTCTTTTCGTATTTATTTTAAAATTTTTACATAATGAATCAAATGATTCACCGCTTAAATCTTTAAAACATTGATATAATGTTTCTCTTCTTTCTGTTTCTTCTACTGGTAATAGATCCCAAAGTGCAACTAAAGAGTTTTCTCCAACGATTCCACTTAATGCGGAATTATCTGGATTTTCATCAAATGACTTTAACCATTGATCATATTTTTCATTTAATGAATCAATAGAATTAATATTTGTTAATGCTCCACCTACTTGTTTAACATTATAGTAACATTCTATATTTTCTTTTTCTAATTGTGCTTCTATATTTATCATTTCTTCAGCATTAAAATTACCTTTTTTCATAAATTTCATATGTGCATTTACTGCTGTGTTTATTGATGCTGATGCTCCTGCTGTCTTAGATGTATATTGAGAAGTTACTTCTATTCTTCCACCCATTGCTACTTCTCTTAACATATGTGTACCATATTTGTCAAATAAAGCTTCTGGATGTAAATTCATTAAATCATTTTCAAATTCTGGTGATAACATTCCTTTAATTTCTTCTAAAGAATTTGTTAAATAAAGATTAAATGTTTTTACATTTATTATGTTCTTATAAAAATGAGCGTATGTATTATAATGTTCACTTCCGTTAAAGTTTAGTGCTAAACCTCCTGAAAATACATTTCCAACTTTCCCATAGATTTTCATAGCAACGCTATACTTTTCAGCAAATTCTTCCATGCTACTGCCTTCAACTTCAATTGTTTCAGCATTATTTTCTTTTATCATTTTTAAGTTGGCTTTTTCAATTTTTTCCATATCTAATATTGGAGCGCTCATGTTAATATAATCTTTCTTAATATATTCATCATTTATAATATCATAACCATATCCAAGATATGATGATTCGACATTGATATTATTAAATTGATTATATGTACCTACTACTTCTGCTCCATCTTCTAGTTCTTTGTAATTATCAAAAATATTATCTGTAACATTATTTATATCATCTGGGCTAAATTCACATCCAAACGCTAATAATGAAACAAAAATTAATAAAACTAAAAATAATTTCTTCATATATTCCTCCAATCTAAAAAGGTAAACCTTTATATAACAACATAAATTCTAAAAAATAATTTTTATTTCAATAAATTATTTAATGTTTTTGAAAAAAATTGACATTTAAAGTCTTATATGGTAAAATTTATTTAGTTCAAAAAGGTTTACCTTTACAAACTTTTCTACCTATGTCATATAGAAATATGTGACCTTTTTTTATGAAAAAAATAATTATATTTTGTTATAATGTCCTTATATATATGGAGGATAATTATGAAGTATGGTTATGTAAGAGTATCATCTCAATCACAAAATATTGATAGACAGATGGAAGAAATGTATAAAGTAGGATTAACTAATGAATTAATATTTATTGATAAGCAAAGTGGTAAAGACTTTGAGAGAACCAATTACAAATTACTAAAGTCTTCTCTTAGGAAAGGTGATTTACTTATTGTGAAATCAATAGATAGACTTGGTCGCAATTACGATATGATAATTAATGAGTGGAAAGATATTACTAAGGTTATTGAAGCAGATATTTTCGTTATTGATTTTCCACTTCTTGATACTAGAACTGATGATAAAAATTTAGTTGGTAAATTTATATCAGATATCGTATTACAGGTATTAAGTTTTGTTGCGCAAAATGAAAGAGAAAACATTCGGAAACGTCAAGCAGAAGGTATTAAAATTGCTAAAGCTAAAGGTGTTCACATGGGAAGACCTAAATATAAACTTCCAGATAACTTCGAAGAAGTAGTAAATATGTTTCACAGAAAAGAAATTACTAATGTTAATGCGGCAAAACTACTCAATATGGCTCGTGGGACATTTTTAAAATATTCAAAATTATATAAATAAATATATTTTAAATAAATTTATAATATATAAAAAAGAGATACTAACCTTTGTTAGTACCTCTTTTGTTTTATCTTACTTGTTCACTTGTCATTCCACCAGTAATTGTGTTAATAGAAGTTATTTCTTTTGTACTGCCATTATATTCAAATACAGTCCATAAACAACCGTTTCCCTCTGGAACGTAATATGTATTAATTAATTCTCCATCAATGTATACTTCTACTTTTGCATTTGAATTACTTAATCCATTTGATGTTAAACTTCCTCCATGTGTATAATCATACACACTATAACGATATATACCCTCTTGGAGTTTTAATACTGTGACTACTTCTGGTCCATAACTAGTTATATCATCGATGTCTAAATTTGTTCCTGTTGTTGAATCGATTTTATTATTGTAATAAATGTGATAGCTACTTGAATCATCTGTATATGTAATATGTGAATCAAGGTCTCTAGGGTTTTCTCCCCATGTTAATACGATAATCATTTCTCTGTCTTTGAATTGTTCTAATATATCCATATTAGTTCCATCAACTATAATTTCTAGATCTCCATTTACTTCAATTAGTTTTTCATAAGCTTTATCGCCTTTTGTTACTTTAAGTAAATATGTTCCATTACTTATGTTTTCTAATCCTGATCCGTAATATGTTGATAATCCTTCATATAACAAGTTTGTACCTGTACTATCATATAATTTAGCACTAAATTCTTCAGTTCCTTCTAACTTATCTATTACTCTCACTAGATTGCCAGGAACAAATCTTAAATCATAATTTGATGATTCATTATCCCAGTTAGTATTTTTATTAACTGAATTCCAATTTGATTCTGTTCCACGATAATAGATTAATTCTAAGTTTGTTGAACCTTTTATGATATTTGCATCAATATTTATCATAGTACTTGGAATTGTAATTTCTTTTAAACTTGTAATATTACTAAATGCTCCATATAGTATATCAGTTGATCCAGTTACATCAATACGTTTTAAGTTTGTTGGAATGTAATATGTTGAAGTGGCTGTGTCAGTGTAATTTTGTACAACTTTTGTACTTCCATTATATTGAGTTGATCCAAAGATAAATCCTACTAATGTAGCACTTGAACTTGTCATTGCCATATTGCTTGATCCAACAAAAGGAATAACTAATGTTTCAAGATTTGAACATCCTTTTAACATTCCTTCTGTAACATAAATTATACTATTTGGGATAGCTATTTTTTCAGTTCCGCTACAATTTACAAACGCATTTGTTCCTATTGTTGATAAACCTTCATTTAAGATAATTTCTTCTAGTGATGTACAATTGTAGAATGCATTATCCCCAATTGTTAATAAACTACTTGGGAATATAAATTTTTCTAATGCTGTACAGTTGTAGAATGCTTTATCAGCAATTGTTGTAACACTTTCTTCACAAACTACTTCTTTTAAGTTCAAACAATTATTAAACATACTTGAGCCTATCATCACAATTCCATCACCAAGATAAGCATATTCTAATCCTGATGATTCAAATACTCTATTACCAATAGTTGTAACATTATTAGGTATTTCAATACCTTTTAAGTTCTTACAATTATAGAATACTAATTCTCCAATACTATATAAACTATTTGGTAGAATGATGTTTTGTAATTCTTTACAATTATAAAATGCTGAGTTACCAATTGCTTGTACAGTTTCTGGTAATTCTATTGTTTCTAAACTAATACAGTTTTTAAATGTTGATGGTCCAACATTAGTTAAGTTTTCAACTAATACATAAGTTAAGTTACTACAATTTTCGAATGACCCATCACCAAGCATTTTAACTGATTTAATAGATATACCTGTTAAACTAGTACAATTATAGAATGCATAATTACCTATACTATTTATGTTACCTTTTGTAACAATATTAGCAAGTTTTGAGCAATTATTAAATGTATAATTACCAATTTCTTCAATGCTTTCACCTAATACAACATCTGTAAGTGCTGAGCATCCAGAGAATGCATAATCACCTAATGCTGTAACGCTACTTCCGATTCTAATTCCACTTAGTGAAGTACAATTAGTAAATGCATAATTACCTACTGTTTTAACATTATCACTTATAACTAGTGATACTAATTTATTACATCCATAGAATGCGTATTGACCTATGCTTTCAACACTTGTTCCTATTTGTAAAGCGTTTAAGTTAGTGCATCCATAGAATGCTCTATTTCCGATGCTTTGTACGTTATTAGGAATTTGACATACTGTAAACTTAGTGCAATTTTCAAATGCACTTTCTCCAATACTTAATAAATTATCTGAAAGTTTTATTGTAGCTAAACCTGTACATCCATAGAATGCATGCGAACCTACTGATGTTACATATGTAGGTAAACTAAGACCAGTAAGAGCTTTACAGTTATAGAAAGCATATGATCCTATTGTATTTAGTTTACTTCCAAACTGAACAGATGTTAATGCAGTACAATTAATAAACGCATAATCTCCAATAGATTTAACATTTTCTCCTATCTTTACAGTTAGTAATGCTGAACAGTTACTAAATGCATAAGATTTTATTTCTTCTACACTATCTGGAATAACAATACTTGTTAAGTTTTTACAACCATTAAATGCGTATGATCCAATTGATGTAATTTCACCATTAAATGTTATGTTTTGTAAATTAGTAAGTCCATTAAACATATTATTATTAATATCTTTGATTCCAGAACCTAAAGTTACGCTTGTAACCCCACTCATGTTAGTAAATGCATCGCTTCCAATACTTGTAACACTATCTGGAATATTTAATGTTCTAATTCCAGTGCAATTATAGAATGCATTGCTTCCTATAGTAGTTATAGTATTAGGAATACTCATATTAGTTAAGTTACTACAACCTCTAAATGCATCATTACCTATTGAAGTTGTTTCATTCATTTCTACATTTACAATGTTACTACAGTTTTCAAAATAGTTATTAGGTATTATTCCTTCTCCTATTAGTTCAATACTCTTAATTGAACTAGGTATATAATAATAAGAGCCATTTTGTCTTGTTTGTATGCCACCTGTAAATGATGTAGTACCAAACAATTTACCAAACGTATTATTTAGTAAAGCAACTGGTAATGTTATCTTATTAAGACTAGAACATCCACTTAATGCGTTAGCTTCTATATATTTTACTGAACTAGGGATATATAATTCAGTCATATAACTATTATCTTTAAATGCATCATAATATATTTGAGTTGTTCCTTCTTTAACACTATATTTTCCAATCACATCACTTGCTTTATATAATATATTTCCAAGATAACCATCGACTAGGTATTCTTCAATTAATTCATATAAAAATGCAGAAGAGCCTATATAACTAAGATTTGATGTTTCGCTAATATTTAATGAATTTAAACTTGCACAGTCTCTAAATGCATAATCACCTATACTTGTAACTCCTTTTGGGATTGTTATACTTGTTAAACTTGAACAACCCAGAAATGCTGAATGGCCTATACTTGTAACTCCTTCTGGGATTGTTATACTTGTTAAGTTTGTACAGTTATAAAATGCACAGTTGCTTATATTTTCTCCTCCAGTAATTACAACTTCTTTTAATGCACTTGGAACATAATTACGATTTTCTGTAAAAGTACTTGCACCAAATATATATCCAAAGTATGTGTTTCCTGTACCATTTAATGTTTTTCCAACAAATGGAATTGTTATACTTTCTAAACTTGAACAATACCTAAATGCTGAAGAGCCTATACTTGTTACACTCTCTGGAATCACTATACTAGTTAAATTTGTACAGTTATAAAAGGCATAGTTGCTTATATTTTCTCCTCCAGTAATTACAACTTCTTTTAATGCACTTGGAACATAACTACGATTTTCTGTATAAGATTTTGCACCAAATATATATCCAAAGTGTGTTTTTCCTGTACCATTTAATGTATTTCCAACAAATGGAATTGTTATACTTTCTAAACTTGAACAACCCTCAAATGCAGAAGAGCCTATACTTGTAACGCTTTCTGGGATTGTTATACTTGTTAAGTTTGAACAACCCTCAAATGCTGAAGAGCCTATACTTGTAACTCCTTCTGGGATTGTTATACTTGTTAAACTTGAACAACCCAGAAATGCTGAAGAGTCTATACTTGTAACTCCTTCTGGGATTGTTATACTTGTTAAACTTGAGCAACCCAGAAATGCTGAAGAGCCTATACTTGTTACACTCTCTGGAATCACTATACTAGTTAAATTTGTACAGTTATAAAAGGCATTATAGTTTATTTCTAAAATAGGAAGATCATTATATTTAGGAGTTATCTTAATATCTAAATCTGTACATTCTCCTATTCCCATTACTATGTATCCTGTTTTTGACAAATTTAATTCATATAACAATCCATCGCTATATGGTTTTATAGGTATTTCTGTTACATTAGTTTTTTCATTACAATTATCCCTTGTACAGTGTTTTGATTTATAACCTATATTATCATAAGTTGACTCTAAATCTATAATCCATTCTTCTCTATATGAATGACCTAATGCTTTAATTTCACTATATGTAGTATAGCTACATCTTGAACATGTATCATATTCATTCCATCCTATTTCTGTACATGTAGCATCTTTACCATCGTGTGTTATTAAATCATGTCCTAATTTATTTAAAGTTATATCTTTTGTTTGTGCTTTAAATGTTGTATTTGTAAATGCATTTGATGTAAATCTACCTAATCCATTATTTAAACATGTTGGATTATTTATTACTTCATATGTTACATTTACTATTTCTGTTTCAATATGACTTTCATCATGTATACATACGTGTTTTGCTGTTAAATGTGTATTAGTTTCATTCCATGTATAAGTTGCTTCTCCATATGAATGACCTAATTTAGATATAACAGTTTCTTCTATTACACTTGAACAGTTATCCTTTGTGCAGTGTTTTGATTTTAAACCTGTTTCTTCACATGTTGGTTCTTTATCAATTGTAAATTCATTTGAATATGAATGAACATGTGTAGATGCTATTACTCTTGTTTCTTCATATTTACAACTTGTACATATATGTTTTTCTAATCCTTCTGTGAATGGTCCTGCTTCTGTTACAGTTATCCATTCGCCATATGTACAGTTTTTAGTTTCTTTATGAGTATTATCATTTAAACAAGTATGTGTATGAGTACCATTATTATTTGATTCCCAATTACTATAAACATGTCCTAATGCTTTAATTTCACTATATGTAGTATAGCTACATCTTGAACATGTATCAT
>CAZHQU010000067.1:0-8207 GCA_964534245.1 uncultured Coprobacillus sp. | reverse complement strand
AAGTGATAAATCAGCACTATCAACTAAACCTTTAACAAATCTTAAATAATTTGGAATCAATTCCTTACATTTATCTAAAATAAACACACCCTTTGTATAAAGTTGAAGCCCTTTTTCATATGTATCAGAATATAAGTCATATGGTGCATGAGCAGGAATATAACATAAAGCATTGTATGTTAAATTACCTTCAACACTAGTAAAAACATTAATTAGTGGGTCTTCATAATCTGAAAACTTTGATTTATAAAACTCATTTAATTCTTCTTCAGCAACTTCATTTTTATTTTTTTTCCAAATTGGAATCATTGAGTTAAGTGTTTCAAGTTCTGTAACCTCTGAATAATCACCGGTAGGTTTCCCTTCACTATCTAAGATAGCTTCCCTTTTTGTAACATTCATTCTTATTGGATATCTAATATAATCTGAATACTTTTTAACTAAAGCTTTTATTTGATATTCTTCTAAATATTTATCGTAGTTTTCTTCTTCAGAATTTTCTCTTAGGTAGACAATAATTTTAGTCCCTACTAAAGGCTTTTCTATTTCTTCTATACTATATTCTTCACATCCATCAGAAGTAAAACGATATCCAACTTCATTAAGTGGATTTCTTGTTTCAACTACAACCTTATCGCTAACCATAAATGCAGAATAAAAACCAACACCAAATTGACCAATTATATCAATCTCACCTTTATTTTCTTCTTCAGTTAATTGTTTAATAAATTCTTTACTACCACTTTTAGCAATTGTTCCTAAATTATTAACAACTTCCTCATAATTCATCCCAATCCCATTATCAGAAATTGTAATTGTTCTTTCAACTGCATCAGTATCAATTAAAATTTCATATTCACCACTACTGCTATAACGATCATTTGTAAGTGATAAATAATGACGTTTATCAATCGCATCACTTGCGTTTGAAATAAGTTCACGAATAAAGATTTCTTTATGCGTATAAATTGAGTTAATCATTAAATCTAATAATCTTTTTGTTTCTGTTTGAAACTTTTTAACTTCCATAAACTTTTATCCCCTTCCATATTAGATTAATTATATTATACCACTCATTTTAGCACTGTCAAGTATAGAGTGCTAGAAATCAAGTAGAGAAAATTGATTTTCCCCTCACACAACACCACATCGTGCCTTTCGGCAATGGGCGGTGCAATTTATAAATTTAAAATTCAAGCTAAATAATAATCTAGAGCGAAGACTAAACCTCTTCGTTCTTTTATTTTATTTGGTTTGGAAAGTCTGAGTTTTGATATTGTAGAACCCAGTTGAAATGTTCTTGCTAAGGCGTAGTACCCTTTTCTTGAATACGCTGTTGTTGCTTTGTCTTTATTTAGTCCACACCTCATTAAGTTTAACGCTGTTGTTTTTGGTAACTTCAACATTTTCCAAATAATCATTTTGATTCTTGTGCGTAACCATTCCTGTTAATTTTAGAAATGTTTTCATTTTACTAATTTTAAAGTAATTAACATATCCACTTATTAACCAATTAAGTTTTTCAAATCGTTTGTCTAAAGAAATGCTTTCGCTTCTTTTCACGCCCCATCACTGGTTTACGCTTTGCAAGTTGCTATCAAGTTCGTCGACAACTACGCCTCTTGGGACTTTCACCCTAGATATCATGACATGCCCGTCATACCAAAGAAAAAGTAAGAATCAATCTTACTTCTTGTTGTAATTTTTAAAATATGTAGTCAACATATCATTTTTTAAATTCCATAATTTTAAAGAAAGGTCAACATAATATTTATTAGGATTACTAAAACGTGTATTTTCACTCCACAACGTGTTAAATTCTTTCTCACAATTATCCCTAATTTCTTCAATTGTCGGACATTTATAAACTAATTCCCCTCTCTTAAAAATAGGAACTAAAACTTCTTTAACATAATAATTTGTTAATTCTTTTTGTTTCCATGTTTGAACAGGATCAAAAATCGTATAAGGCAAACTTTCATCAATAACTTCATTATGTAAACATAATACGTCTGCTAAAGCTTTATGTGTTTCCTTTGAATAGAAACGAAATACTTTTTTAAATCCTGGGTTAGTTATTTTTGCTTCATTTTCACTTATCTTTATTTTTGGAATAATTACCCCATCACTTTCTAAAGCAACTAATTTATAAACACCACCAAATACTGGTTCACTTTTTGAAGTAATTAAACGCTCACCAACACCAAAAGAATCAACAGGTGCGCCTTGACTTATTAAATCTTTTATTAAAAATTCATCTAGTGAGTTAGAAACACAAATCTTACATTCGTAAAGACCAGCCTCATCTAACATTTGTCTAGCTTTTTTTGATAAATAAGTAATATCTCCAGAATCAATTCTAATTGCACATTTTTTAATTCCTAAAGGCCACAAAACTTCTTTAAAAGCTTTAATAGCATTAGGAACACCACTTTTAAGTACATTATAAGTATCTACTAAAAGAGTTGCATTATTCGGATAAATTTTACAATATGTATAAAAAGCTTCATATTCAGAATCAAAAGTTTGAACCCAAGAATGAGCCATTGTACCTAATGCAGGAACCTGATATTTAACATCAGCCATTGCACACGCAGTACCAACAGCACCTGCAATATAGGCACTTCTTGCCCCTAATAAAGCCGCACTTTCCCCTTGAGCACGTCTAGAACCAAATTCCATAACTGCTCTACCTTCAGCAGCTAAAACAATTCTTTTAGTTTTTGTTGCGATTAAAGATTGATAATTAATTGATAAAAGTAAATATGTTTCAATTAGTTGTGCTTCCAAAATATTAGCTCTAACAGTTAAGACTGGTTCATTAGGGAAAATAATAGTCCCTTCAGGGGCTGCCCAAATATCACCAGTAAATTTAAATTCTTCTAAATATTTTAAAAATTCTTCATTAAAATAATTTTTACTTTTCAAATAATTAATATCTTCTTCTGTAAATTTTAAATTTAAAATATAATTAATGATTGATTCTAATCCACAACAAATTGCGTATCCACCATTATCAGGAACACTACGATAAAAAACATCAAAGTAACAGATTTTATCTTTATATTTTGAATTAAAATAACCATTAGCCATTGTCATTTCATAAAAATCAAATAGCATTGTATAATTTTCTCTCATGATTATCCACCACCTATTACATTTTATCATAATTATTTTATAAAAGTTATAATATTTTGTGTTATAATCATTTTTGAGGTGCAAAATTATGCCAAAATATTTAGTCGCAAGTGACTTAGATGATACTTTATTAACCAAATATAAAAAAATCACTAAGAAAAGTTTAAAGTTTATAAAAAAATTTACTGATAGCGGAAACTACTTCATTCTTTGTACAGGAAGACCATTAGTAGGTACATTTACCTATTGGGAAACATTAAGTAAATATAAAATTAATATGCCAATTATAACTAGTAATGGTGGAACTATTTATTTTCCACCTAATATGAACTTAGAAAATATATACTATCGTATTGATTTAAAAAAATTTAATGAGTTCACTAAAAAAATACAAAATTTTATAGTTTGTGCTGAAACAAGAGTAGACAATAAGATGTATATCGAAAATCTAGCAAAAGTTCCTTCTTGGATTACCCATTTATCAGAAGATACAGTTTTGATCGAAGGTAAATTCAGCGAAATTGTAACCGAAGGGCCAATTTTAGCAAATATTTGGATTAAAGAAGATAGTATTGATGAATTTAATAAGATTGCTTCTGAATACAAAGATATAATGTACTTTAGAAATTGGGGACATTATGGTGAGGTTTACTCTTTTGAAATATTAAGCATACTTGCTTCAAAAGGTGAAGCAATGAACTATCTGAAAAAATTATTCAAATGTGATTTTACAATTGCCTTTGGTGATCAACTAAATGATATTTCAATGATGGAAATGGCTAACTACGGAGTAGCAATGATCAATGCAAAACCCGAAGTCAAAGAAAAAGCAAAATATGTAACAAAAAAAGATTTCAACAATGATGGAGTTATAGATTTTCTAAAAAACATGAGTAAAAATGAATATAAATCATTTAGTTATTATTATGATGAAATAATGGAATTAATTGAATATGATGGATGGGTTAATTTAACCAAAAAGTATTTACAACCAAAATATAAAATATTAGACTTAGCTTGTGGTAGTGGTACACTAGCAGTGAGCCTAGCTAATGATGGTTATAATGTTTATGGCCTAGATTTATCAAGAGAAATTATAAATGTAGCAAAAGAAAAAGCCATTCTTAATCATGTAGATATAAAATTTGATATTAAAGATATGACAAACTTCAATTATAACGAAGAATTTGATGTAATCACATGTTATTTTGATTCAGTTAACTTCTTAAATAAAGATGAAGTTAAAAATATGATGAATTGTGTTTACAATAATTTAAAAGCTGGTGGTTATTTTATTTTTGATTTATTTACATTATCAAAAATGAATGAATTTAATAATTTAACAATTAAAGATAATTTAGCATTTGCAAAATACAAATGGAAGATGAATGTTAAAAACAACACAATCTTCCATAAAATAACTATTAAAGATGGTAAAAGTAAAATTATTGAAAAATATCATGAATACTATCATGATGTAAATGAAATAATTGATACAAGATTTAAAATCATTTCAATAACAACTGACTTTAAAGAAGCTTTTAGTGAATCTGATGAAAGAATTTTGGTTGTTTTGCAAAAATAATGGAATCTAATATTGTAAAAAGAGTGCACGAGTTAGCACTTACTCCTATAAAAAAAGATGTAGCAATTGACGCAACAATAGGCAATGGATATGATTCATTATTTTTAAAAGATTATTATAAATTAGTAATAGGAATCGATATTCAACCGCTAGCGATTAAACGCAGCAAAGAAAAACTAAAAGACTATAAAAATGTAGAAATATATTTAGATGATTTTAACAATATCAAAAAATACAAGTACGCAAACTTAATCATCTTTAACTTAGGATTTTTACCCGGTTCAAATAAAAAAATAAAAACACAAGATAACACTTCAGACCTAGCGATTTTAAATGCCTATTCTATCTTAGACGGAGTAATGTTAATAGCTTGTTATGTCCAACACGAAGGTGGATATAATGAATATTTAACTGTACGCAAAAAACTAGATGACAATAATATAAAATATGAAATTGAGGATGATTTCGAAAGCAAAGAAATATTGATTATAACAAAAAGAACGGCTTAATTAAGCTGTTCTTTATCTTTTACTTCATATTTAAAATTATGTTTAATTTGATATACTAAATTAATAACCATTCCAAAAAATCCGCACGATGCTACAATTATAAAGAATGCTTGATATCCTACTACTTCAATTACATTACCGAAAACTAAATTTGATAGTGCTTGAACGATTGCTGTAAAGATTGCCATAATAAAGAGTGCTGCGGTTACATTCTCAATACCACATATCTTTTCAATACACCCAATATTTGCTGCTAAAACCATGCCATAGCTTATACCTCTGAAACTTGCCGCAACAATTGTAATAGATAGTGGTAAATCTAGGGCAAAAATAAGTGAACGCAAAGGATATAAAATAGTAATAATAACCCATAAAATATTCGGATTAATATTATCTTTTTTTCTACTTAAAATAACCATTGTCATAAACTCAACAATTATAAAACTGGAGAAAATTAAACTCCACTGTGATGATGTTAACTTGTGATAATTTGTAAAGAATAATCCTACATAATTATCAGCCGCAAATGATACTGTATTTACCAAGAAAAACACAATCATATATAATGCAAAAGTCTTGTTTTTAAGAATTGCTTTATAATTTCTTTTAACTTCTAACCCACCTTTTGTAAGTGTTAAATCAATCGGTTTTATAAAGAAAAAGATAATTGATACAAATATAAATACTCCACCAGAAATGTACAATAAAATATTATAATTATTATTAGAAACATTTAAAATCCAAGCCGCTACTAATGTAGCAAAGAAATAAGCGATTGTTCCATTAAATCTAATTTTTGTATAGTCTTTATTATAGGTTTTAGCAAATGTACCAATAAATCCATCATGAAGTGAATAAAATGGACTTCCAACAAACGAGACTAAAATAGTGAGTAAAGCAATCATTTCAATCACATTAACTTGGGTAAAGATGATAATCGCTATACCTTCTAAAACGGTTATAACCATCATAATTTTTCGATTATGATTAGCATTTTTACTAATAGAAGACCAAAGTGGATTACTTAACAAAGCCACAATTGGTGTTAATGCTGAAATCATTCCGATAGTGCTTTCCATCAAACCTCGCGATTTTAGAAAAAGCAAAAAATAACCATAGAACAAACAATCTCCAAAATAACGGAAAAACGTCAATATTTTCAACAACAAATAATCTTTTTCGATACTTTTACTCACTTGCATTTTCCTCACCCAACCTATAATAGTATTTTTTTAAATAAAAAACAAGATAATTTAATGTTTAATTGAAAAATTAATTGTATAATATAAACGAAAGAAATGAGGTGTTTATTTATGTTATTAGAAAGATTTATTAAATATGTAAAAATAGATACAATGAGTAGTGATAACGCCATCACCACCCCTTCTACTTTAAAACAATTTGACCTTGCAAAAGTTTTGCAAAAAGAATTAGAAATTTTGGGTTTAGTAGACATTAATTTAAGTAGCGAATGTATTCTAACCGCGACACTTCCATCAAATTGTAATTCAAATGAAGTGGTTGGGTTTATTGCTCATCTAGATACAATTCCAGGTTTTAGTGGTACTAATGTTAATCCACAAGTTGTATATAATTATAATGGTAGTATTATCGAACTAAAAAATAATGTTAAACTTTCACCAACACAGTTTCCATTTATGAACAATTTAATTGGAAAAACATTAATAACAACAGATGGTACTACTGTCTTAGGAGCTGACGATAAAGCAGGTGTAGCAATCATTATGGAAATGTTAGAATATTTAATAAAAAATAATATTTCACATAAAACAATTAAAGTAGCTTTTACTCCCGATGAAGAAATTGGTGGTGGAATTGATTCATTTGATGTAGAAAAATTTGGTGCTAATTATGCCTTTACAATTGATGGTGGAGCATATAATGAAATCAATTATGAAAATTTTAATGCAGCTAGTGCAACTGTAAAAATTAATGGCTTAGACATCCATCCTGGAAGTGCAAAGGGTCAAATGATTAACGCAGCAAGTATTGCTTGTGAATTTGAAATGATGTTAGATCAAAACGCTAAACCAATGTATACAGAAGGTTATGAAGGATTTAATCATTTATGTGAAATGCAAGGCAATGTAACATGTGCGCTAATGGAGTATATTATTAGAAATCATAATCTAGCATTACTCGAAGAACAAAAACAATCTTTTATTACTATCACAGAAAAATTAAATAAAAAATATGGAGCAAATACTGTTGAATTAACAATTAAAGAGAGTTATAAAAATATGGCTGAATTTATTAAGAAGGACCCTAAAAGCGTTATTGCAGCTACTAACGCAATGAAACGCCTAGGAATAAATACAGTAACTTCACCAATCCGTGGTGGAACAGATGGAGCTAAATTAACATTAATGGGACTTAACACTCCAAACCTTGGTACAGGCGGATATAATTGTCATGGACCATATGAATTTGCTTGTTTAGAAGAGATGGAAATTGTTGTAAAAATTTTAACTGAAATTGCAAAAGAATAAGGGACAAAATTGTCCCTTTTATTATTAAAAATGTTTTAAATAAGCACAAAATTATAATTTTCCTAAAATCCATAATGTAGCTGGGCTAACTTCATCTAATCTACCATCTTCTACTAACTTCATTTCTTTTTTCATAATTTCCTCGAGTTCTTTTTGTCTTTTCAATTTTCTTTCTTCCGCCCCTACCATTTGTTTAATTGAAACAAAAATTAAATAATCATCTGATTGACTATCATAAACAATAGTAATATTAGGATAAGCACCGTTTTCATTTACAGCTAAAAAATCTTGATAATACATATCAAATAATTCACGATATCCACACATATAATGTTCATCTAATTCTTTAACACTATATTTTAGATCACGATTAAAATTATGAACTGGATTTAAATAATCATCTTCAATAAAGATTAATAAATCATCTATAAACTTATCAACTTTTTCCTTATTAGTCATTTTACC